>NZ_VCBQ01000111.1:0-15473 GCF_006386455.1 Paracoccus sp. FO-3
GTCCGAGGAAGGCCCGATGAAGGCGATGCCGGCGGCCTGGCAGGCATCGACGAAATCGGGGTTTTCGGAGAGCAGCCCGTAGCCCGGATGGATGGCATCGGCGCCCGATTCCCTGGCGACGCGGATGATCTCGGCGATGCTGAGATAGGCCGCCACCGGCCCCAGGCCGCCGCCGATGCGGTAGGCCTCGTCCGCCTTGAAGCGGTGCAGGCTCAGCTTGTCTTCCTCGGCATAGACCGCGACCGTCTTCTTGCCCAACTCGTTCGCAGCCCGCATCACGCGGATCGCTATCTCACCACGGTTCGCTACCAAGATCTTTCGGAACATCAGTCCCCCCATGTTCGCCCGGTGGGCATCCTATCCATGCTGCGGTGCAGCGCAAGCACCCTTCGCGACGGTTTCATGACGCGGCTTTTCTCATCTCACCGACGTTCGCGAAAGAAGTCTTGCAGCAGCCGCCGCGATTCTTCTGCCGAAATGCCGTCGATGATCTCTGGCCGGTGATGGCATTGCGGATGGTCGAAGACCCGCGCGCCATGGCGCACGCCGCCCATGCGCGGATCCTCGGCGCCGTAATAGAGCACCGCGATCCGCGCGGCCGAGATGGCGGCGGCGCACATCGGGCAGGGCTCGAGCGTGACCCAGAGCCGCGCGCCGGGCAGGCGTTCCGAACCCAGGGCGGCGCAGGCGGCGCGGATCGCCAGGATCTCGGCATGGGCGGTGGGGTCGCGCAACTCGCGCGTGCGGTTGCCGGCCTGGGCCAGCACCTGGCCGTCGGCGCCGGTCAGCACCGCGCCCACCGGCACCTCGCCGCGCCTTGCGGCGGCGCGGGCTTGGTCCAGGGCTGCGGGCATGTGCGAGGCAAAATCCATGCGCGCTTTTCGCCCGCGCCTGCCGCTTGCGCAAGAACTGCTTTCCATCCTGCGGCATTAAGCGTAGAAGCACCGCTTTGCCACCGCAGAGATGCGCAGGAGATCGCCATGACCGACACGCCCGAATCCGCCCCGAAACCCGCCGCCAAGGCAGAGCGCATCGCCAAGGTGATGGCGCGCGCCGGCGCCGCCTCTCGCCGCGAGGCCGAGCGGATGATCCTGGAAGGCCGCGTGACGGTGAACGGGCAAAAGATCGACAGCCCGGCGCTGGACGTGATGCCCTCGGACAGGATCCGCGTCGACGGCAAGCCGCTGGAAGAGCCGCAGGAGACGCGGCTGTGGCTTTACTACAAGCCCATCGGCCTGGTGACCTCGGCCTCGGATGAAAAGGGACGGCAGACGGTGTTCGACGCCCTGCCGCGCGACCTGCCGCGGGTGATGACCGTGGGGCGGCTGGACCTGAATTCCGAAGGGCTGCTGCTGCTGACCAATGACGGCGAGCTGAAGCGCCGGCTGGAGCTGCCGACCACCGGCTGGCTGCGCCGCTATCGCGTGCGGGTGAACGGCCAGCCGAACGACCTGACCTTTGCGCCGCTGCGCCGCGGCGTCACCATCGAGGGCGAGGAATTCGCGCCGATGGAGATCAGCCTGGACAGCCAGCAGGGCGCCAATGCCTGGCTGACCGTAGGCATCCGCGAGGGCCGCAACCGCGAGATCCGCCGTGCCATGGCCCATGTCGGGCTGATCGTGAACCG
Source organism: Paracoccus sp. FO-3 (assembly GCF_006386455.1). Classification (NCBI taxonomy): domain Bacteria; kingdom Pseudomonadati; phylum Pseudomonadota; class Alphaproteobacteria; order Rhodobacterales; family Paracoccaceae; genus Paracoccus; species Paracoccus sp. FO-3. The sequence continues at coordinate 1,628 of NZ_VCBQ01000111.1, forward strand.
GCTGATCCGCATCGGCTATGGCCCTTTCAAGCTGACCGGGCTGGAGGAAAACGAGGTGCGCGAGGTCAAGCGCAAGGTGCTGCGCGACCAGCTGGGCGGGCTCTTGACCGGCGAGGCCGAGGAAAAGCCGCGCAGCTTCCGCGAACGCGGCGCGGCCGAGGGCGATGACCGCCCGCGCAAGCCGCGCGAGGATGGCGAGCGCAGGCCCTTTGCCCGCCGCGAGGGTGGGGAACGCAAGCCTTTTGCCCGTCGTGAGGATGGCGAGCGCAAGCCTTTCGTCAAGCGGGCCGAGGGCGACGCCCGTCCGCGCAATCCGCGCGAGGATGGTGAACGCAAGCCCTTTGCGCGCCGTGAAGACGGTGAGCGCAAGCCTTTCGCCAAGCGCGCCGAGGGCGACGCCCGTCCGCGCAATCCGCGCGAGGATGGTGAACGCAAGCCCTTTGCGCGCCGTGAGGATGGTGAACGCAAGCCTTTCGCCCGGCGCGAGGATGGGGCGCGGCCCTTTGCCAAGCGCGAGGACGGAGGCCGCAAGCCCTTCGCCAAGCGCGAGGATGGCGAGCGCAAGCCCTTTGCCCGCCGCCCGGAGGGCGAAGGCAAGCCCGCGCGCGATGCCAAGCCCTTCGGCAAGGGTCCGCGCGGCGGTCAGCCCGGCTTCAAGGGCGGCGCGAAAGCCGCCGAGGGCGAGCGCAGCTTCAAGCCGCGCGGCGAGGCGGGCTTCAAGCCCAAGGGCCAGGGCAAGCCCGCCCGCGCGTTCCAGACCGGCAAGCCCGGCGCGAAACCTGGCGCGAAACCCGGTGCCCCCAAAACCAGTCGCGCCCCCGGAAAGGGAGCGCGACCAGAGGGAAAAGGCCCGCGGCGCGGCTGATCGCGCCGTCTTGGGAATGGCCGGTGCGGCTGGTCGCGCCGGCTTGCATCATGCAGCGTTGCGGAACGCCGGGTCGATCGCGGCCCCGCTGCATCGCGGAATGCGGAGGGAAGGCCCGCCTGCAGGGGCCGGTCCCTCGGGTGCGGCTTACTTGGTCAGGATCAGCTTGCCGGCGCGGGTGATGCGCAGGTTGTACACCTGGTCGCCCAGCACGATCAGCGCCTGATTGCCGCCGGCAGTCAGCAATTCGGCGTCATATTCGGGAAGTCGTTGCAGGGCGGTCACGCCGGGACGCGTGAATTCGGCGGGGCGGGTCGCGGTCATGTCCAGTTCCTCGTTTCTGTCGCGGTGATCGTAACCTGACAAATTTCCTAAGGGATGTCAAAGGAAAATAGTCGGGAATTGTGTTTCCCATAACCTGCCGATTTGCAACGGAAAAGGCGGACCCTTTCCAGGCCCGCCTGTTCCTTGTCCCTTATTTTCCGGCAGATTTCAGTCCGTGCCCAGGCAATCGGCCAGGGCCGAGGCCATGCCGCGCAGGGTTTCGGCGTAAAGCCCGGCGCCGGGGGTGGCGCCGGTGCCCTCGGGGTCGAGTGCGATGCCCTGGCGAATCTCGCTGCCTTCGATCACCGCGGCGATCAGCTTCGGGTCGTGATTCGCCTCGGGGAAGGCGCAGATGGCGCCATTCTCGGCGATCTCGGCGCGAATCGCCTGGAGCCGCGCGGCCGAGGGCGTCGAGGCATCGCCCAGGCTGACCGCGATCGCCGGCTCCAGCCGGTAATGCTCGGTGAAATAGCCATAGGCGTCGTGGAAGACGACGAAGCGCTTGCCCTGGGCGGGGGACAGCGTGGCCTGCAACTCGGCGTCCAGCGCGGCGATTTCCTCGGCGGCCCTGGCGGCATTGGCGGCATAGGTGGCGGCGTTCTCGGGGTCGCGCCGGGACAGGGTCTCGGCGATGGCGGTGAGCCAGGCTTGTCCGTTCGCCGGGTCCAGCCAGGCATGGGGGTCGGTGCCACTGTGGTCGTGGCCTTCATGCCCCTGTTCCCCGGCATGGCCGTGGTCATGATGCTCATGCTCATGCTCATGCTCATGCTCATGCTCATCGCCGGCATAGTCCCGGCGATGCGTGGCGGGCAGGTGCAGCAGGGTCAGCATCTCGGCCTGCGGGGAAAGGCTCGTGGCCGCGCGCTCGAGCCAGGGGGTCAGTTCCGGGCCGACCCAGATCAGCAGGCCGGCATCCTGCACGCTGCGCGCCTGGCTGGGGCGCAGCTGGTAGTCGTGCGGATCGCCGCCGGCTTGCAGCAGGATCTCGGGCTGGCCCAGCTCGCCCATGACCTGTTGCACCAGGGCGCCGACGACCGGGATGTCGGTCACGACCCGCGGTGCCTCGGCCCAGGCGGGCAGGGCGGTGCTGCCCAACGCGGCGGCAAGAAGAAGGGAAGAATATCGGATCATGGCGGACTCACTTGCAGAAACGCCAAGGTTATTTATGTTATATCGTAACTCGTCAAGCAAAAATGTAACGATATAACATCATGACCCCCCCGGAATCCCCCCCCGATCCGTTTCACGAACACGACCATGCCCATTGCGCGGCAGCCGTGCTGCGCCGCGCCGAGGAACAGGCGAGGGTCGAGGGTGTGCGCCTGACCCCGGTGCGCCGCCGCGCGCTGGAGATCCTGCTGGAATCGCATCGCGCCATGGGCGCCTATGAGGTGCTGGAGCGGCTGTCGGCCGAGGGCTTCGGCAAGCAGCCCCCCGTCGCCTACCGGGCGCTGGATTTCCTGGTCGAGCAGGGGCTGGCCCATCGCGTCCAGCGGCTGAACGCCTATGCCGCCTGCCTTTCGACCGAGCGCGACCACTCGCCGGCCTTCCTGATCTGCCGCGGCTGCGAGCAGGTGGCCGAGGCCGATGCGCCCGAGCTGCGGGCGGCGCTGGACCGGCTTGCCGGGGCCACCGGCTTTCACGTCGAGCGCAGCACCGTCGAGCTGCTGGGCCTTTGCGCGCGCTGCTCCGAGGCCGGGCTGTGACGGCGCTGATCCGTGCCACCGACCTGTCGGTCAGCCATGGCGGCGACCTGCCGGTGCTGAACCATGTCGATTTCCTGATCCGCCCCGGCGAGATCGTTACCGTGGTCGGTCCGAACGGCTCGGGCAAGTCGACGCTGGTGCGGGCGCTTCTGGGCCATGTCGCGCTGGCCTCGGGCCGGGTCGAGCGGGCGCCGGGGCTGCGCATCGGCTATGTGCCGCAGCGCGTGCATATCGAGCGGGCCATGCCGATGACCGTGCGCCGCTTCCTGTCGCTGCCGCGCCGCGTGGGCGACGCGCAGGCCGCCGCGGCGCTGGAGCGGACCGGCGTTCCGGGGCTGGAGGCGCGGCAGATCACCGCGCTGTCGGGCGGGCAGTTCCAGCGCGTGCTGCTGGCCCGCGCCCTGCTTGGCGACCCGCAGCTTCTGGTGCTGGACGAGCCGACGCAGGGCCTGGACCAGCCCGGCATCGTCGCCTTCTACAAGCTGATCGAGGAGGTCAGGGCCGAGACCGGCGTCGCCGTGCTGATGGTCAGCCACGATCTCTTGGTGGTCATGCGCGCCTCGGACCGGGTGGTGTGCCTGAACGGCCATGTCTGCTGCGAGGGCACGCCGCAGGCGGTCAGCGCCGCGCCCGCCTATCGCGCCATGTTCGGCGCCGAATCGCAGGGCACGCTGGCGCTTTACCAGCATCACCATGATCACGACCACGACCATGTCGCAGAGGGCCATCGCCACGGCCCGGCCTGCGCCCATACGCATTGAGGCCCCATGCTTGACGACTTCCTGACCCGAGCCGCCCTGGCGGGGCTTGGCCTTGTGCTGGCGACGGGGGCGCTGGGTTCCTTCGTGGTCTGGCGCCGCATGGCCTATTTCGGCGATTCGACCGCCCATGCGGCGATCCTGGGCGTGGCGCTGAGCTTCGTCTTCTCGCTGCCGATCTATCTGGGCACGCTGGCCGTGGCCGTCGCCATGGCGCTGATCGTGGCGCATCTTACGGCGCGGGGCCAGTCCATGGATACGGTGCTGGGCGTGCTCGCGCATAGCGCGCTGGCGCTGGGGCTGGTGGGGGTCAGCTTCGTGCCCTCGCTGCGGGTGGGGCTGGACGCGTTCCTGTTCGGCGACATCCTGGCGGTGACGCGGACCGACCTGGCCTGGATCTGGGCCGGCGCGGCGGCGGTCCTGGGGCTGCTCATCTGGCGCTGGCAGCGGCTGGTGACGGCCTCGGTCAACGAGGAACTGGCCATGGCGGCGGGAATCGATCCGGCGCGCGAGCGGCTGATCCTGTCCCTGGCGCTGGCCCTGGTGGTGGCCATCGCGATTCGGATCGTGGGGGCGCTGCTGATCTCGGCCATGCTGATCGTGCCGGCGGCGGCGGCGCGGGGATTCTCGGCAACGCCCGAGCGGATGGCGGGTTCCGCCACCCTGATCGGCGCGGTTTCGGTCTTTGGCGGACTTTGGGCCAGCCTTTGGTTCGACACGCCCGCGGGCCCGTCGATCGTGGCCTGTGCGGCGATGATTTATGCAGCCACATTAGTGGTTTGCAGGAGATGACCGGCCACGGCCGGCAGGCGGGAACCCGCGGGTTTTCGCCGATCCGGCGGCGGCATCTCGCCGAGCGCGGCGGGTGTTGGCTATTATGCAACAGTCGCCCGAGGCGCGCGTGATTTCCCGATCAAGACCGCTTTCCAAGTCCTTGGGATTATGCGACTGTCTCAGCGATGTTGCCGGCAACGGCAGCCGTCAAAGTACTGAACGGAGCATGATCATGACCAAATTCGCTACCTTCGCCCTGGCCCTGGGCCTGTCGGCTTCGACCGCTCTCGCCGGTGGCTATGTTGCCCCGGTCGTTGAAGTCGAGCCGGTTGTCGTTGACGAGAAGCCCGCTTCGACCAACGCTGGCCTCGTCGTTCCGGCTCTGCTGCTGCTGGGCGTCATCGCCGCCGTCGCTTCGGACGACGACGACAGCTGATCGCCGAACGGAACTTCGGTTCCGCAAAGTTGAAGGGGCTGGCCCTTGGCCAGCCCTTTTTTTCATGTCCGGCCATCCGTCGCCCGCTCGGCTGCTGGCATAAAAAAACCGGCCGCGCGGGCCGGTTTTCCTATCGTCACTTGCGGCCTGTCAGGGGCGCAGCGTCTGGATGGTGATATAGCCCAGCCTCGGGCCAAGCCATTGCCGCGACACCGGCAGATGCCCGCCCTGCGGCATGAAGCTGTTCTGGAAGCGCGCGCCGTGGCCTTCGCAGCTTTCCAGGATCACCCCCGCCGCCGGTCCCGGCCCGGTGGTGCAGTCGAAGCTCAGCGGCCGTTCCAGCCCGTCGCCGCTGTAATAGCGCATGACGCGCGGGGCCGAGCCCGAGCGGCCGGCGCGGATCAGCGCCTCGGTCTGCGGTTCGGCGACCGACAGGTCGTTGCCCAGCCCCCGCGTGCCGATCACCATGCCGTCGCGCAGGATCAGCGCCTCTTTCGAGGGCGCCATATAGGTGCGCATGGCGCCGTTCTGGCCGGTCATCGCCATGACCTGCGTGCGGCCCAGCGATTCGAAGCCCACCAGGATCAGCGGCGCCGGGTTGACCCGCAGCGCCTCGGCGGCCATCTGCTCGGGCGTGCGCGGGGCCGGGGCCTCCTGGGCCGCGCCACCGCGCATTCCGGCCAGCGTGCCGCCGGCCGTCTTGGCGGCAATCAGCAGCGGGTTGGCCTCCCGGCCGGTATCGTCGTTGCCGCAGGCGGCCAGGCCGGCGATCAGCAGCGCCGAAAGGGCGGCCTTGTGGATACGGGTCGCGATCATCGCCAGAACCTCCCCCAGCCTTGGTAAAGTTTGACGGATTGCGCGTCCCGGACCTTGTCGTAGAGCCGCCCGTCCACGTTCACGCGCGCCCCGCCGTCGCGCGACAGCGACCGCAGCGTGCTGCTTGCGCGATCCCGCGTCGGCGTGCCCGCGGCCCAGGCCACCGGGATCGAGATCGTCAGCCCCTTGTCGAAGGAACCCTCGCCGAATTCCTCGTCGCTGAGGTTGGTCTTGGTGGCGAAGGCGCCGATGCGCCAGCCATTGGCGAATTCGCGGGTCAGGGTGAAGGTCGCGCCCTTGTCACCGGCCAGGTATTTGCCGACGTCCAGCTGCGCGGTGAAGCCATTGGCGAATTCGTAATAGGCCGAGACATGGCCGGTCGTGACCTCGTAGTCGCGGAAGCCGAAGACATCCTCGAAATCGCGCTTCTTGACCCGGTTCACCTCGGCGCCGAAGGCCAGGGGCGAATTGGCCGGCTTCCACAGCACCTCGGTCGAGACGCCGCCATAGGCGCGCTCCAACAGGCCGACGGTGACGCGGGAATAGATCGCCTCGGTCGGCTGGGCATACCAGGCCAGCGTCAACTCGGGGATCGTCGGGCTGTCGTTGCCGGTATACATGCGGGTGTCCGAACGCACGCGCGGCACGCCGTTCAGGTATTCGTTGGCCGGATCCGAGACATATTCCTCGGGCGTGTAATGCTCGCCGCGCTGGCCGGGGATGCCGGGGCCGCGCTGCTCCATGCTGCCGAAGGCGCGCTGGCGGATGGTGCCCGAGACGATCAGCCCCGGCATGAACTCGTAGCTCGCCTTCAACTGCGCCCCGGTCTCATAGCGCAGCGGGTCCTGCGGGTCGAAGAGCCCGATGTCCAGATAGGGCGCCAGGTTCCAGCGGAAGCGCGGGAACAGGCCCGGTGTCGTGACCAGGTCGCCCGGCCGCGGATCGGCATCGACCAGCTGCGAGGCATCGGCGATGCGGCCGGCCTCGGTATTCTCCAGCCGCTCGACGTCCGAGCGTTTCAGCACCACGGACGAGGTCGCCATGCCGTCGGTGTTCGAGGTGATGACCAGCGTTTCGACCGAGGGCGGCAGCGCGCGGGTCATCAGCCGGGCGGTGCGGCCCACGGCCTCGGACTGCTGGATATAGCGGGTGTTGCGGATGCGCACCTCGGCCCGGTTGCCGGACAGGGACATGGATTCGAGGATCTGGCCCTCGTCCTTCAGCGCCCCGGCCAGCGCAGTCTGGATCGCCGGCTGCGCGGTCGGATCTGCGGACCAGGCGCCCGACCAGCCCTCGGGATCGGCCGAGGGCGCGGGGCGCGGCTTGACCGGCGCCGGCGCCTTTTCCAGCCCCGAGGGGAAGGGCGCGTTGCGCGGGTTCAGCGCAAAGCTGAACTGGGCGCCGAACATGTCGCCGCCGATGGTATAGAGCCCGACCTGATAGCTGGGGCTGAAGGTGTAATAGGCGCCCAGGTTCAGCTTGCTGCCCGGCTCGCCGTCGCCCTGCGGGATCTCCTCGACATGGCCGTCGGGGAACAGGTTGCGGACCAGATACTTGTCATTGGAATATTCCGCCACCAGCCGCAGCTTGTCGGTGGCCTGCCAGGTGATCGAGCCGAAGGGCCGGGCCTTGCCGCGGAACCATTCGTCGACCTGCGGCTTGCCGCCGGTGTCGCCGATCTCGATCAGGCGCGGATCGCCCCCCAGCGTGCCCCAGCCGATGCCGACGCTGGCACGCAGCCGGGGCGTGATGGTCTTGGTGGCGACGATGTATTCGCCGGAATAGATGCCGGTGCCCAGGAAGTCCTGCAGGCCGATGGCCACGGCCGGACGCCAGCCCTGTTCGTCCACGACCTGGAAGCGGATGTCGAACGAGCGGTCCCAGATATGGCCCAGCTCGTTGTGGTCGTTGATGCCTTCGACCCGGGAATAGCGCAGCGCGGTGGTGATACGCGGATGCAGCTGGAAGATCACGTTATGGCGCCGCGCCGCCTTGTTGTAGGACACGGTGCCGCCCAGGGTGCCGTCGGGCAGCATTTCGGCCGTGGGCGTTTCGACCCCGCCCGGCAGGCCGTAGCTGTTCAGCACATCGCCGATCAGCGGGTCGGTGCGGGCCGGGCTGGTGCCGAGACCCAGAAGCAGCGCAACTGGCACGGTCGAGGCCAGCAGGCGACGGGTAAGCATCGAATGGGCGCGCATCGCGGCTCCTCTCAGGTCGTGGCCCGCAGCGAGGCGGCGGGTGGGCCGGCGCCGCGCGGGCCTTGCCGCACGGCGCCCGGATCTTGGCTTATTCGCTCGGGGCGGGCGGCTCGGGCAGGATCAGGGCCGGGGCCGGGACACCGCTTGTCGTATCCGACCCGCCGGAAGCCGGAGGGGTCGCCGGCGCCGCCGAACCGTCGGTCGTGGGCGTTTCGGCGTCCGGCGCGCCGGTCGCGGCGCCGGACGCCGGCGTCTCGGCCGTGCTGCCCGCCGAAGGGGCGGTTGTCGGCGCGCTGCCGGTCGCCGGCGTTTCGGGCGTCGTGTTGGTGGTCGGCGTCGTGCCGGTGGTGGTCTCCGCCGGTGCCGGTGCCGGTGCCGGTGCCGTCGTGGGGGCTTCCGTCTCGGGCGTTGCGGTCGCGGGCGTGGTTTCGGGCTTGGCCGCGGGCGCTGCCGGTTTCGGCTGGGCCTTGGGCTTGGGCGCGGCCGACGAGGCGCGGACCTGCGCCTTGGGCATGGTGTCGGTCGGCACGGCGCAGCCGCTCAGGCGCTGGCTGCCGACGCGCAGCCGCGCGGTGAAGGGCGTCTTCTGCCCGCCCGCCTCGCATTCCGCCGCCTGGATGTTCAGCGCAAAGACCGAACCGTTCATCGAGCCGATGAACTCGACCCCCCGGCCATAGGCCATGCGCCGCACGGTGACGCCGACCGATTTCGCGCCGGGCCGTTCGTAGACGGCGGTCTTGTCGGCGGCGGTCGCGGTCCAGCCGGGGCCGGCGGCGCGGAACATGGCCGTGCCCAGCGTGCTGGCCTCGGCGGTGGCGACGGGCTTGCCCTCGGTCCCGGTCTCGATCGGCGCTTCCAGCGGCGAGACGCCGGGCGGGCCGGAATGGGCGGGGGCCTCGGGTTCGGAGGACTGGAAGGGCAGTTCGCCGCAGGCGGCAAGGGCTACAGTCATCGAAAGAACGGCGAATGCCGAACGGAATTTCATCTGCTCTGTCCCGGTTCCGTGGGTTTTGCTTATGCTGATTGGCTACAGGAAGGGCAGGGCTGGGGCAAGCGCCGACAGGGCCCGGCTTGCGCCAAACCCCCGGTTTGCGCGATTCTTTGCACGCGGTTCAGCAGTTGGGCACATTGACGGCTAGGCCGCCGAGCGAGGTTTCCTTGTATTTGTCGCTCATGTCGCGGCCGGTCTGGCGCATGGTCTCGATGGCGGCGTCCAGCGGCACGAAATGCTGGCCGTCGCCGCGCAGGGCCAGGCTGGCCGCCGAGACCGCCTTGATGGCGCCCAGGCCGTTCCTTTCGATGCAGGGCACCTGCACCAGCCCCTTCACCGGGTCGCAGGTCATGCCCAGGTGATGCTCCAGCGCGATTTCGGCGGCGTTCTCGACCTGGGTGACCGTGCCGCCCATCACGGCGCAGATCCCCGCCGCCGCCATGGCCGAGGCCGAGCCGACCTCGGCCTGGCAGCCGCATTCCGCGCCCGAGATCGAGGCGTTGTGCTTGATCAGCCCGCCGATGGCCGCCGCCGTCAGCAGGAACTCGTCGAGCTGGCGCTCCGAGGCGCCGGGCACATGGTCGAGCCAATAGCGCACCACCGCCGGCACCACGCCCGCCGCGCCGTTCGTCGGCGCGGTCACGACCTGGCCGCCGGCGGCGTTTTCCTCGTTCACCGCCATGGCATAGATCGACATCCAGTCGTTGATGACATGCGGCGCGGTCAGGTTCATGCCGGATTCGGCCTTCAGCGCCTCGTGGATGGCGGCCGCGCGGCGGCGGATCGACAAGCCGCCGGGCAGGATGCCGCCCGTCGCCAGCCCGCGGTCCATGCAATCGCGCATCACCTGCCAGATGCGGCGGATGCCGGCGGAAATCTCGGCGTCGCTGCGATACACCCGCTCGTTCTCGCGCTTCATCTGGGCGATGGACTTGCCCGATCTTTCGGCCATCTCCAGCATCTCGGCGGCCGAGGCAAAGGGGAAGGGCACCCTGGGAGAGGCATCCGTGCGGGTATCGTCGCCGCGCGCCTCCAGCTCGCCCTCGGTCATCACGAAGCCGCCGCCGATGGAATAATAGACCTCGCGGAAGATCACGTCGCCCTGCTGGTCGGTCGCCATCAGCACCATGCCGTTGGCATGGCCGGGCAGGGCGCGGTCGTAGTCGAAGATCAGGTCGCGCGCCGGATCGAAGGCCAGCTCGCCCAGCCCCTCGGGCGACAGGATCTTCGTCTCGCGGTTGCGGGCCAGCGCCGCCTCGGCCGCCTCGGCATCCATGGTTTCGGGCAGGAAACCGGCCAGGCCCAGGATGGTGGCGCGGTCGGTCGCATGGCCCTTGCCGGTAAAGGCCAGGCTGCCATGCAGGCTGGCGCGCAATCCATGCGCGCGGAACGGCTGCTGGCGCAGCGCGTCCAGAAAGCGGCCTCCGGCCACCATCGGCCCCATGGTATGGGACGAGGAAGGGCCGACTCCGATCTTGAAGATGTCGAAGACGGAAAGAAACATCGCGCACTCCTAGCTGGCGTGGAAAGCCTAGCCGCCGCGGCCCGTCCAAGCCAGCGCGGTTGCGACAGGCGACTTGAAGCTCCGCGACATTTGACGAAACCGGGCCTGCCGACTATTTAGGCATCAAGCATGAAAAAGCGGCAAATTCGGGCATGGCGCAAAAGCCTGCCGATCAGGCACAAGCCGTTTTCTTTCGCATTCCCGCCGACTGGCATACGAGTTTTCCCATGACACTGCCCGAACCCATCACCCTTGGCACCACGCGGCTTGGCCCGCCGGTCTTCCTGGCGCCCATGGCCGGGATCACCGACCTGGCCTTTCGCCGCGCCGTCGCGCGCCATGGCGGGGCGGGGCTGATGGTCAGCGAGATGGTCGCCTCGACCGAGATGGTGACGCCGCGGCCGTCCACCCGCGCCGCCGTGCGCGCCAAGGCGCTGACCGAGGGCGCATTGCCGGTCAGCGTCCAGATCGCCGGGCGCGAGGCGGGCGCCATGGCCGAGACGGCGCGGATCGTTGCCGGCATGGGCGCGCGCATCGTCGACATCAACATGGGCTGCCCGGCCAAGAAGGTGACGGGGGGGCTGTCGGGTGCGGCCTTGATGCGCGACCTCGACCATGCGCTGGGGCTGATCGACGCGGTGGTCGCCGCCGTGCCCGACCTGCCGGTGACGCTGAAGATGCGGCTGGGCTGGGACGCGGATTGCCTGAACGCGCCGGAACTGGCGCGCCGCGCGGCCGGGGCGGGGGTGCGGATGCTGACCGTGCATGGCCGCACGCGGGCGCAGTTCTATACCGGCAGCGCCGATTGGGCCGCCATCCGCCAGGTCGCGAACCTNGTGGACGCGGCCTCGGCCCGCGCGGCGCTGCGGCAATCGGGCGCCGATGCGGTCATGGTCGGACGCGGCGCGCAGGGCGCGCCCTGGCGGCTGGCGCAGATCGCGCACGCGCTTTGGGGCACGCCCCGGCCCGAGGTGCCGCAGGGCGCCCGGCTGGCCGAGGCGGTGGCCGAGCATTACGACGACATCCTGTCGCTTTACGGGCGCGAACTGGGCCTGCGCGTCGCCCGCAAGCACCTGGGCTGGTATGCCGAGGCGAACGGCGCCCCGAACCGCGCCGAACTGCTGCGCGCGCCCACGCCCGAGGCGGCGCTGTCCGCGATCCGCGCGGGCTTCGGCGATGCGCCCGCTGCCGATGTCCCCGAACAGAACTCCCCGGCCACTGAGGCGCCTTCATGACCAGCCGTGCCGCGTCCGACATGCTGCCCGATCCCGAGATGGAGGCCGGCGGCGGCTTTGTCCCGGCAGAGGTGGGGCCGAACTGGTCGGCGCTTCCGCTGCCGGCGATCATCCTGGACGCGCAGGGCCGCATCGCGGCGATGAACGACCTGGCCGAGGCCTTCCTGAATATCTCCTGCCGCTCTTCGCTGGGGCAGGCGCTGGAGGGGGCCGAGATGCTCAAGCGGCTGCGCATCGTGCCCACGCTGGGCTCGATCCTGGAACGGATGCGCGAGGGCCATGACGCGCTGAACCGCGCCGGCGTGCGTTTCGAGATCGGCGACCGCTCCGGCGGGCATTCCGACCGCATCGGCACCATCCATGCCGGGCCTGCGCCCAGCCCGGCGGGGGGCACGGTGATCCTGATCTCGCCCCTCGACGGGGCCGGGCGGCTGGGGCAGGGGCAGGCGGCGCGCTCGGCCGCGCGCTCGGCCATCGGCATGGCCGAGATGCTGGCGCATGAGATCAAGAACCCGCTGGCCGGCATCCGCGGCGCGGCGCAGCTGATCGGCATGAACCTCAAGGCCGAGGACCGCGACCTGGCCGACCTGATCGTCGCGGAATCGCGCCGCATCGTCGAGTTGCTGGACCAGGTGGAACGCTTCGGCGACACCTCGGCGCCGCGGCTTTCGGCCGTGAACGTCCATGACGTGCTGGAGCGGGTGCGCCGCTCGGCCGCGGTGGGTTTCGGCAAGGGGCTGCGCATCGTGCCCGACTATGACCCCTCGCTGCCGCCGGCGCTGGCCGATCCCGACCAGCTGGTGCAGGTCTGCCTGAACCTGGTCAAGAACGCGGCCGAGGCGATCGGGCGGGCGCGGCGGGGCGGCACCATCCGCATCCGCAGCTTCTACGACGGCACCCTGCGCCTGGCGCCGACCGAGGCCGAGCCGCAGGGCCGCAGCCTGCCCCTGCAGATCGAGATCGAGGACGACGGCCCCGGCATCCCCGAATCGCTGATCGCCGAGGTCTTCGAGCCCTTCGTCTCGGGGCGCGAGAACGGCACCGGCCTGGGGCTGGCGCTGGTTTCCAAGATCATCACCGACCATGGCGCCTGGATCGCGCTCGATTCGCGCTCCGGTCGCACCGTTTTCCGCATCTCCCTGCCCAAAGCCTGAGGTTTTCCCATGGACGGCACCGTTCTGATCGCTGACGACGACCGCACCATCCGCACGGTCCTGACCCAGGCCCTGACCCGCGCGGGCTGCCGGGTCCATGCCACCGGCTCGCTGGCGCAACTCCTGCGCTGGGTCGAGGAGGGGCGGGGCGACCTGGTCATCACCGACGTGATGATGCCCGACGGCAACGGCATCGACATGATCCCGGCGATCCGCAAGGCGCGGCCCGACCTGCCGGTGATCGTGATCTCGGCCCAGAACACCATCGTCACCGCCATCCGCGCCACCGAGGCCGCCGCCTTCGACTACCTGCCCAAGCCCTTCGACCTGCCGGACCTGATGGCGCGGGCGGGCCAGGCGCTGTCGCGGCGGCTGCGCAAGTCCGACCCGGCCCCGGCCCCGGCGGCGCCCGAGACCGGCGCCGATCCGGCCCTGCCGCTGATCGGCCATGCGCCCTCGATGCAGAACCTGTTCCGCATGGTCGCGCGGGTGCTGAACGCCGACCTGCCGGTGATGATCGCGGGCGAGGCGGGGGTGGGCAAGACCGTGGTCGCGCGCTCGTTCCACGACCTGTCGGACCGGCGCGAGGCGGGATTCGTCGTGCTGACCTCGGCCGACCTCTCCGAAGAGACCATTCACGGCACCGCCGACCGTGCCCAGGGCGGCACGCTGCTGATCGAGGATCCGGCCGGCTTCGACGCCGCCGCCCAGGCCCGGCTGATCGGCATGATCGAGGCATGGGAGGTCGGCCCCGGCCGCAACCTGATGCCGCGCCTGATTTCCACCACCGGGCCCGATCCGCAGGCGGACGTGGGTTCCGGGCGGCTGCGGGCGGACCTGTATTACCGGCTGGCGGGGGTGACGATCACCGTGCCGCCGCTGCGCGCCCGGCTGGACGACATCCCGCCGCTGGCGCGCCACCTGCTGGCGCGGGCCGCCGCGCAGGGCCTGCCGCAGCGCACGCTGTCCGAGGGCGCGGCGGCGCTGATCCGCGCCTATCCCTTTCCCGGCAACGTGCGCGAGCTGGAAAACCTGATGCGCCGGCTGGCGCTGACCGCCGCCGCCGCCGAGATCACCGAGGCCGA
>NZ_VCBQ01000112.1:0-15271 GCF_006386455.1 Paracoccus sp. FO-3
ACGACACGCCACTTGGGGAATGCAGGTAGATCACGACAAAATCGTCCGTCTAACGTAATCGAGCTCGATACTCCTACCCTTAACATCGGCTCCCAACCGTGTGCCGGATGGTTGAGTTGACCAGTCGCGGCTTTCTCAAGCCACGCGACTAGCTGGTCGATGAGTTGGAGCAACCCATTTTCGTGTAGGTCGAACTGCCGGAAAAACTCATCCTGATGGCCATCAACCAGGCAGGGCTGTGGTGGGAACGATTTGCCAATGGGTTGGAGATGCGGAAGATTTCGGGGAAAATCATCGCGCAGATTAAATCTTGGGGACTTCCAAGGATAATTCTTCGGCAGTTTCGCCGTTACGGGTTCCTTGGTTTTTACACCGTTCGGACTCTGGCCCTTCGCCTTCATCGGCAAGGGCATCTCTACATTCACCAGAATCTGGATTTCAGGTTCGCCACTTGAATCAGAGACGACTCGCCCATCACAAACTTCAGGATGAATGAGCAGTATTTGAACAATCGCCTCTGCGAGTTCAGCGCTTGTTTTTCCCGGCACTGTTGACCCTACCCATGCGGCCGGGCCTGAGCGGCGGTTGCTCCAATCCCAAGGCTTTTTGTCGCGATGGCGGCCGCCTTCCCACTCCGTCTCTTCACTGTGTCGGAAATAATGAATTCGAGCGGCTGCGCGCTCTTGTCCCACTCTTCGTCGGTGCAATAGAAACGGGTTTCGGCGTCGCCAACCATAGAGATGTACTCTTCTTTCGCCCGGTGGTGTGGGGGGTTGTCAGCATCGGCTTTGATCGCCTTGGAGCTCGCCACGATGACTGATCCGTCCCGCCCCTGCGACAGTGCGGAGCGGGCGTCCTCGTCAACCTTGGCGTCGTTTCCCTTTTCTTTCCAACTGTCAAAACTCAGGCTTCGCCACGAGCAGTGGTGCGGTGTCTGAAGTATATCATACTCCAGCCAGTCCAGATGATCGTCTTTGTGCTTATTCCAGAGGCGCTTCCAGATTTCGACCTCGGCATCTCCACCAGTCAGGAGGAAACACTTTCCATGGTCATCACCGATGTGGAGCGAGAAGCGGAGTATCACCGACGAACGGTTTTTCACCAGCGTTTCACGGTCTTCATCGTCGGTCGCAGGAAGCGGTCCAAGCAATCGGGCGCTGAAGCCACCACCACCGCCGACGCGGTTTGACTGCGAAATCTCGGTATCGATCTTGGCGACAATACCGGGGATGTCGTCGGTTTTCCCATCGCGATCTTCACCCAGAATCATAATGCGCTCACCGTCCATAACTGTGAATCCTACTTCGCGATAGCGCTGTACCCGCCGTTTTGCTTCCTTGTTCCAGGCCTTCGCATCGTCGCACAGCGTGTTGGCGCGGCTGGCACGCCGGAACACCGTTGGCGAAGACCACATTTCGCGAATGATAATTTTATCGTCGTCCTCGGACCAATTATCGAGCGGCCCCAAATGAAAATGGTTTTGCAGGCCCGTAACATGGTCTTGATCAGGATGGGTCAAACAGAAGGTATCGACATAAAGACGCCCCTGTTCATCGCGCCCGCGATTTTCCAAGCGCTTTCTTAGCTGTGATCCGACATCGGGTTTGTCATCGTCCTCATCATCCGCAGCACCTCGGATGTTGATGTCGATGAGAATGCATTGGTCGTTGTCCAGCTCGATGAGACTCATGTCACCATTGGAAACGGGAAAGAAAATTACGTTCGCTGACATGGCTGACTCAATTCGCTACTGGGAATAGTTGCCAACCTTTGCAGGATAACAACATCGGGGTGTGTGGTAGGAGATGTGTACTATATCTGGATGTTCAAGTATTTGTGAAGATTCTTCCGCGATCCGGAACGATTGCTTAACACGCACAGGAACAAAGTGCGAACAATTTTCGAAACCCCCTTCCCAAATCCGCTGGGGCAAATTATGACATGTTGTCAATAACCGACACAGAAACAGGGGCAGACGCATGAACGCGCATCCACGGACAGAATTTGCAGAATTGATAGAGCGGGCCGGTCTCGACATCGACACGGCGGCAGAGCTTCTGGACGTGAGCCCCCGGACAGTCCGGCGTCATATCAACGGCGAAGGCAAGCGGATCGACCAGCTACGCCTTGAGAAGCTGCGCCAGACCGCCGACGCGCGTTGCACAGGCGTACGGCCCGAAGGTTTCAGGTTCATTGACCTCTTTGCCGGAATCGGGGGGCTGCGCCTTCCATTCGAGGCCATCGGCGGGCAGTGCGTTTTCACAGCGGAATGGGATCGGTTCAGCCGGGAGACCTACAACGCCAACTTCCCCGAGCCTGCCAACAGCGAACATGTTTTTGCAGAGGACGTGCGCCCCTACGCGGACGCGCCGGAGAAAATTCCGGCCCATGACGTGCTTCTGGCAGGTTTCCCGTGCCAGCCGTTCTCGATTGCGGGCGTGAGCAAGAAGAACGCCCTTGGTCGTCCGCATGGATTTCTGTGCGATACGCAGGGAACGCTTTTCTACGATTTGGCCAAGATCATCGCCCACCACAAGCCCCCTGCTTTCTTGCTTGAGAATGTGAAGAACCTTGAGCGTCATGACGGCGGCAAGACCTTCGCCACGATCATCCACGTGCTGGAAAAAGAGCTGGGTTATAGGGTATTCCACAACGTCATCAGCTCGACGCCGTGGGTGCCTCAGAAGCGCGAGCGCATCTTCATCGTCGGGTTCAAGGATCACAGAATCGAGTTTGACTTCGATCAGCTTGCCGTACCGGAAGGCGACGGCCCGAAGCTGGGTTCGATCCTCGATAAAACAGTTGATCCGAAATACACGCTTACCGAACACATGTGGAAATACCTTCAGGGCTACAAGGAAAAGCACCAAAAGGCCGGGAACGGGTTCGGGTTTTCGCTCTTTGGCCCCGATGACGTGGCCCGCACCCTGTCCGCCCGCTACTACAAGGACGGCTCCGAAATCCTTATTGCACAGAAGGGCGACCGACCGCGCCGCCTGACACCCCGCGAGTGCGCCCGCCTGATGGGGTTCGAGAAGCCCGGACGGACAGACTGGAAAATTCCCGTGTCGGACACGCAGGGCTATCGCCAGTTCGGAAACGCCGTTGTCGTGCCTGTCGTCAGCGCCGTTGCGCAGCTCATGCAGCCGCGCATCCTAGACGCGATGGAACTGGACGGTCGCGAAGTCCCCCGAACCGTGCAGGTTCAACTCCCCCTGCCCGCACCGGGTATCGCGGCGGAGTAATGCCTGCGGATACCGTCACGCCCGCAACACGAAGCCGGATGATGGCGGCGGTCAAGGGCAAGAACACCAAACCCGAGCTGATAGTCCGATCCGCGCTGCACAGGCGCGGATTCCGCTTTCGACTGCACCGCAAGGACCTGCCTGGCAAGCCCGATCTCGTGTTCACAGGCAGGAGCGCAGTCATCTTTGTTCACGGGTGCTTCTGGCACGGCCACGATTGCCATCTGTTCCGCTGGCCAAAGAGCCGCGAAGATTTCTGGCGCGACAAGATCGCAAAGAACATCGAGCGCGACCGGAGGCAGTATCACACGCTGGCCGAAAATGGCTGGCGCATCGGGGTAGTTTGGGAGTGCGCCCTGAAGGGCAAGACCCGCCTACCCTTCGACAGCGTTGCCGATCAATGCGCCATGTGGTTGAAATCGGATACAAAAATACTGGAGGTAAGAGGCGATGAAGCGCGGGCAACTGTCTGACTATTTTGAAGGTGTCGGGGTCAAACGCCTGTCCGCCGTCGATGCCGAGCCTAAGACGTCCAACCAGCATGAGGTCGGAACTACGAAGATGATGCGGGACGACTTTCTGGGCGAGACCCATCAGCAGAAGTTCCCTGCGATCTATATCTGGCTAGGCGGTGATCAGGAGGGCTTCACCGAGGAGAGCTGGGCCACCCACTACGACGCGCGGATCAACAAGCCCCGTGCCGCCGAATGGCGGCTCTATTACCCCTCGAACCCTGTCACGGAGGCCATGAGCGAAGGCGACACCCTGTTTCTCGCCAAGGACCAGAGCGGCGTCCTGTGGTTCATCGTGGCCCCGGAAGGGTCCACCAGCGAGCAACAACTCTTCTGGCTGTTCGGATTGCGTCCAGAGGGTAAATCGTTCGTGTCGCGGGAATTTTCCGACGCGGAGCCAGAGCTGGACTTCGCCGCGCGCTTTATCCTGGACGAGATTGGTGTCGAGTTCGAGGAGCCGGAAGCCGACAAGCTGGACAGCATCATAGAGAAGTTCGGCATGACCTTCCCCAAGACGGCCGAGTTTTCCGATCTGGCCCGCCTCACCCTGCCCGAGGTGCGCGCCGAGGACGACCCGGACGCGGCTTTGATCGCATGGCTGGACCATGAGGAGTCCCTATTCCGACGGTTGGAGCGCAAGGTAGTGTCTTCGCGGATCGAGGCCGGGTTCGTGGATGACAAAGGCACGGACGTTGACGGCTTCATCAGCTTTTCCCTGAGCGTCCAGAACCGGCGAAAATCCCGCATGGGGCATTCACTGGAGAACCATCTGGCAGCCGTTCTCAGGGCGCATGACATCCGGCATGTCCGGGGCGCGGTGACGGAACACAAGCACAAGCCGGATTTCCTGTTCCCCGATCTGGAGACCTACCAGGCAGCTCCAGTCGAGGGCGATTCCCGCCTGACGATGCTGGGGGCCAAATCCACCTGCAAGGATCGTTGGCGTCAGGTTCTGGCTGAAGCCGAGAAGATCAGCCGCAAGCACCTTCTGACACTGGAGCCGGGGATTTCAGAACCTCAGACGGACCAGATGAAAGCATCCAGCCTTCAGCTCGTGGTCCCTGCCCCTGTTCACCGCAGCTACACCGAAGCACAACGCGGCTGGCTTTGGTCTGTAGGGGATTTTATCGGCGAGGTCAGAACGCGACAGGGGTAGCCATAGCAACGCCCATAGCATTCGCGCTTCGCCCCCTGCCTGATGCTCTACTCAAATGAATTTTTGAGTAACTGAGTGTCCTGCTCATCACTCACTTCCTTGCGGATGAATACCGGGCATTAGTTCACACCAAACTTGTCGCGCCTCAAATACTCAGTTACACCTTTGAGTAAATACACAAATGAGGCAGAGCAATGAGCATAATTTCCGTCCTGAATCCAAAAGGTGGCAGCGGCAAGACCACCATCAGCACCAATCTCGCCAGATCGCTGCACGAGCTGGGATACTCGGTTCTGATGGTGGACAGCGATCCACAAGGCAGTGCGCGTGACTGGCATGCAGCGAGTGAAGATAATCCCATCGAGCTAGTCGCGCTGGACCGTCCCAACAACGTCAAGACGCTGACCAGTATGGCAGCAAACTACGACTACGTGGTAATCGACGGTGCGGCAAAACTAGAAGACATGATCGCCGCCTGCATCAAAGTCAGCGACTTCGTTCTGATCCCCGTTCAACCATCGCCATACGACATTTGGGCCGCGTCGGACTTGGTGGATTTCATCAAGGCTCGCCAAGAGGTCACGGATGGATCGCCGCGTGCCGGGTTTGTGGTCTCCCGCGTCGTGGAAGGAACCCGGCTGGGCAGTGACGTGCGAACCGCACTGGACGACTACGCCTTGCCTGTCTGTGAGACGACCATAACACAACGCCAAGTCTATCCTCAGACGGCATCGGAAGGGCTGACCGTATTCGACGCCGACAATGCGAAGGCGAGAGCGGAGACCACGGCGCTGAGCAACGAGATACTGGCAGTGCTTACTACCGCGACACGGGAGGTCGCGTGATGGCCCTTTCCGCTAAACGTCCAAGCCGTGGCGACGAGGCCCGCAAACGCATCCTGCACGAAGTCACCGAGACGACTGAGAAGAAGAAGCGCCTGAATGCCGAGATCGAAGAGGTACTTTATCGCAAAATCAAGATTAAGGCGGTCGAGGAGGGCCGGTCAATCTCCGACATCACCCGTGATCTTTGGTCTGAGTACTTGAGTAAATGAGTGTTTGAGTAATTACTCTACCAGCCGTTGCGACCGCGTTTCTTGAACCAGCTCTTGCAGAAACCGAGGAACGCGGCGTCCGGGTTCCTCGGTGGCTCTTTCTGTCTGGCGGCGTAGGTCCGCCACTCTCCGACCAGAACCTTGATGTCCCATGTCGGAGCCAGTTCCCGCGCCCGTTCCAGTGTATCAGGCGAGAGAGGCATGACATAGCCGCCGGTCAGTCTGTCCTGTTCTGGTTTGGGCGCATAGTTCTCCAGAAATTCAGGTTTGGGCGTTACCGTGAGGATGTCTGCTTCCATTCGGAAGGCATAGTCCGGCATGTGGTTATGTTCCCCGTCAGCCTTACAGATTGCTTTGACGAGCCGCCGAAATTCCTTATCGGAAGACGTGGAGCCGGTTCGGTCCTTCAGCTTGTCCAGACCGCATTTCCATTCCGGTTGCGTCCCGCATTGCTTGCGTGCCAGCTCATACAGACGGCGTTCCAGAGGCTTACGAAGCTGAAAGTAGCGACGATTGAGCGTGAGAACGTCATCCCCGGCAATGGCGTTAAAGACCCAATCGGAAAGGGTAACTTCTAGATCGAGCATCCGGCCATCGCGGGTTTCGCGAACAATGCGATAGCGGTCTATCAGGCTAAAGCCGTCAATCTGTTCAACACCGCCCGTTGTGATGTTCGTCTCGATCTGCGTCCCTTGGAGACGTTCGAGCGCGGCTTTCAGACCGCTGTAACCGGTTCCTGCAACTGGGCGGTTTGTCGCGACAAGTAGGTCGTACGCCTTGAACCGAAGGGTTCTGTGGACCTGTTTTCCGTCATTCAGAGCCGCCATTACTTGGGAAATACAGTAGATCAGCACGTCACGGTCGTGGACGGTTGCGAGGCCGATCATGTTGGGCCTGATTTCAACGTAGCTCTTTCCATCGGTAGCCACATAGCGTCGTTTTTTGGTGTCAGGCTTGGTCGAGAGGGTGAAGATTGGATGCGCCATCGACGCCATGTCGCCCTTAGGCGCTGCGTCGAAGATATCGCAAACGAAAAAATCTCCCTGTGCGTGTCGCAAAGGGAGAAGAGGCGTCCGATCCGGTTTCGTAATTTCACCCACCATGCCACTACTATTCGTAATTTCACACACCAAGGCAAGGGGTTCGTAGTATCACCCACCACGCAGACTTTCGTAAGATCACACACCACCTTTCGTAAGATCACACACTCTTTATCGTAATATCACCCACCGGAAGCTCAAAATTGACCAGATTAAAGTATATTTTTCAATAACCTAGATGGGCGCGCGATTCGCGTAACACAGACTCTAACACATATATAACACCCAGCTCGCTGAACTAAGCGCACCGCAAGCGCAGGATTTCTCGTCACCTCTGATAGAACACACACGCATCGACACCCGTGGTTGTCGTGGTCCAGGACGCCCCGAGGACAGCACATGTGGAAGCGTTGCTGGCCAAGAAGCGAGGAAGCGTCACCGTCAGCACCAGGGCTACAACCAATGCACCCAGACCAAACCAGGGCAGGCGGCTTTTGAGGCGATCCGCTTTCTGTTCCCGTTCGAACACCGCTCGATAGGCTGTGGACCTGTCATCTTCCGATTTAGCCAAGGCCCCGATGGTCTTGTCTGTCTGGACGCCAAGGCGTCTGACAATCTCGGTCATCGCGTCTGCGGTTGCGCCGAGGTGGCTATCGAGGGTCTGGCCAAGAAGATCCCCGTATTTTTTCGGGTTGGTTTGATCCCGTGCGGCGAATGCCGCGATCCGCGCTTCCGTCGCAACCTTGATCTGCTTGTCCGCCACGGCGGTCAGATCGTCGATCCTGTCGGACATGCTGGCGACAGCCGTTGCCATGAGATCGAGCGTTTCGCGCAGATCATCGTCGGAGAGGGCAGGGAGGTTGGGTTGGTCTGGCATCGGGAGACATCCTTCGGATTACTGGCCCTGCGGGACGAACAATCCCTTGAACTCGGGATCGGTGTAGTAGCGCAGCTTTTGGGCCACGGCGGTGGCTTGCCCCTGCACACGCAGGAGCTGGTTCTCCGGGCGGAGCTGCATGATTTCATCAGGGGTGAGCAGATCGCGGCCTGTGAGGTTGTTGCTGAAGCTGGGGCCGTCACCGGGCTTGAAGCTGTCGGTCTGGAACCCGGCAGTTTCCTGGCCGATCATCTGGCTCAGCCACTTGGCCGTCTCGAAGTCATTCACCCCGAAGACCTGCTGCACCCCGGCATTGGCAATGAAGGTGCCCGCGCGGTCGCCGTAGAGGTCCTTGAGCTGGCTCATATCCTGTAGGATGGGCCAGAGCTGGAGGCCATAGCCCGCCATCAGCCCCATGGCGCGCTCCACGGCCTCCAGGCGACCCAAGGCGGCAAACTCGTCCAGCAGGAACAGCGTGGGCGTCTTGAGGCGCTGTGTGCCCTTCTGAGCGTCTGAAGGGCCGCTCTGGGGCCTCACGGTCGCCTCAGCGTCCCGTGCAATGTCCTGAAGGGCCTGAGACACCAGAAGCCGCAGCCAGCGGCTGTAGGCGTCCATGCGGTTCGGTGGCAGCACCAGAAATACCGAAGCGATCCGGTGGCGCAGATCGGAGAAGTGGAAATCCGACCGCGACAGAACCCTGGCGATACGCGGGCTGTCCAGAAAGTGCGTGTGGCGCTGTGCGTTAGACAGCACCGAGGCGGCTTCGCGATCCGCCTTGCCGAGGAAGCGGTTGGCCGCGCGGGCGATCAGCCCGCCCGCCGCATCGCTGTCCTGCATCAGCTCCAGCAGCGCGCGCAGCTTTTCCGGGGGCAGGGTGAGGTATTCCCGGACGGTGGCGAGAGACCGGCGGTCGCGGTCCTCGTGGCAGACGCAGAACATGATCAGCCCGCCGAGGATGGCTTTGGCCTCCTCGTTCCAATGCGCTTCCGTGACCTGTCCCGGGGGGTCCATGACCAGCGCTTCTGTCAGAGAGGCCGCATCCTCGCCCAGGTCGAGGCTGTCCGGTGTCAGCCGGTCGAGCGGGTTGTAGGCGGCAGAGGGCATCCCCGAGACCTCAAACGGATCGAGGACATGGACCGTTCCGAACCGCCGCCGCGCTTCCCCGGCGATCCGGGCATTCTCGCCCTTGGGGTCGATGACGAGGACCGAGCGTTCCGCCGCAAGCAGGTTCGGGATCACGGTGCCGACGCCTTTACCGGCCCGTGTCGGGGCAAGCGTGATCAGATGGGCCGGGCCGTCATAGCGCAGCAGCCGCCCGGTATGTGGATTGCGCCCGATCAGAAGGCCCTCTTCGCCCTGGAGTTTCTTCAGCTCCTTGCGGTTGGCGAAGCGGGCGGAGCCGTGGCTGTCGCCGGTCAACCCGAAGAAGGCGTCCGCGCCAGAGGCCATGCGCCAGTATTGGAACCCGAAGACGCTACCGACAAAAATGAACGGCCCGAAGACCAGCCATTGCCATGCACTCTCGCCGGGAGGCTGGTCAAAGAAGGCGAAGACGAACGGCGTGGCGACAAGAGCCCCGATCACCGCGCCGAATAGGACAGCGCCGATCATCCAGCCCAACAGGATGGGCGTGAATATCAGCCGACCGAAGAACCGGAACAGCCCCCCGAAGACGTGCATCACGCTCCGCATCAGGACGGTGTTTCCGGATCAGAGCTGGATGGGAGAGGGGAGGGCGACCCGGTAGGAGCCACCCAGTCCGCGAAAGCCTTGCGATCCTGTTCACGGGGCAGGTTGCGGATCAGCCGATCGAGCATGGCAGCAGCCCCGGAATCTCGTTCCGCCAGGTCCATGAGCGCCCCGCCGAGGATTACCTTGCGCCGGGTATCCAACTTGCGCTGTCTGGTGGCTTCCCGGTTCTTCAAAGCCTGAAGCCGAGCCTTGGCTTGGGCATATCGTTTCTCGGCGCGCTCAAGTTCTGTTTCTGCCAAATCTCTACCCTCGCCACCAAATATTCTTGTGGTTGAAGTTGTTCTTGCCAGATCAACCGATAGTGCTTACCCGTAGGCCTGTAAAGGACAAGGGCGCACTTATGCAAACTCTTCACCTGTGGTTCCGAGCTTTGCGTGCGATCTCTCTGGGGCAAAGCCCCGGCCGATGGCCATCCCCTTCGCTGCGTGCCGCCGCGACATGGAAGGGCGCGCCGCCCCTTCCAAACCATCCCAGACCAACCTTGGCGGTTGGATCGCGTCCCGTAAGGTCGCGCCAGGGTCTCGCCCGATGCCCCACAGTGGGGGCCGGTCTGCCGCTGGCGTCTCCCTTGCGGGGGGCGTGGATCGTCGGACCTTGCGGTGCCTATCCACGCCGGGTCTGCCCCCGGCAAACCGCCAGTGATCTGTCCCCATATCCCGCCCCCCATGAGGCTGGGGATATGGGGGCAAATCACTGGCAAGCCCGCGCGTCGGAGAGCCGTTGGCTCGCCTCAAGCGGGCTGTCTTTTCCCCTCGGACCGCGCCGGGACGGGGCGCAGTACATCGGGGAAAAGACGGCTGACCCAGTGGTCCATGTTCGGGCATGGGCCGGGGTCAGCCGCGGCGCTCGGGCGTGTCCGCATCACGGGCGAGGGGAGGGCACATGGCCAGCTACCACCTCTCCGTGAAGACGATCAAACGCAGCGCCGGGCGCTCTGCCACGGCAGCCGCCGCCTACCGTGTCGGGGAGCGCATCGAGTGCCAGCGCGAAGGCCGTGTCCACGATTACACCCGCAAGCAGGGCATCGAGGAGACCTTCATCCTGACCCCGAAGGATGCCCCGGATTGGGCGCAGGACCGGTCCCGCCTCTGGAACGAGGTCGAGGCCAGCGAGACCCGTCGCAACTCCGTCACCGCCCGCGAATGGGAGCTGGCGCTGCCGTCCGAGATCAGCGCCGAGGACCGCTCGCAGATCACCCGCGACTTCGCCCAGGAGCTGGTCAGCCGCTATGGCGTGGCCGTCGAGGTTGCGATCCATGCGCCGCACCGCGAGGGCGATCAGCGCAACCACCATGCCCACGTCCTGACCTCCACCCGCAAGCTGGAAGCCGGGGGCTTCACCACCAAAACGCGTGTGCTCGATTCCGCGAAGACCGGCGGCGTCGAGATCGAGCAGATGCGTGGCCTCTGGGCCGAGTTGCAGAACCGCGCGCTGGAGCGTGTCGGGGAAGTCGAGCGCGTCGATCACCGGTCGCTTGAGAAGCAGCGCGAGACGGCGCTGGATCGTGGCGACAAGCTGTCCGCCGAGGAGCTGGACCGCGACCCCGAGCTGAAGCTGGGGCCAGCGGCCAATTCCATGGAGCGGCGCGCGAAAGCTGTGGCCGAGCGTCAGGGCCGGGAATACGTCCCCGTCACTGAGCGCGGGGCCGTGGTCCATGCTGCCCGCCAGGCGCGCGCCGCTTTCCGCGAAATGCGTGAGCGGCTGGATATCGCGCGGGAGACTTACGGGACCGAGCGTGACGCCGGGCAGGGGCGCATCTCTGCCGGTCTGGCCGCACTCAGGGCCGCGACCTCGAAAGAACGCGACGGGCGTACGTCAGACGATATCCGCGAGCGGTTGTCGCGCGTCGTGGGCCGGTCACGGGACCAAGACGATACGCCCATGCCGGAAGGTCGCAATTATGCGCGGGAGCGGCTGAAAGAGATCATGGAGAAGGACGCCGGGCGGGATGGCCAAGCGGCGGTTCACAAGCTGGACGGGTTCAGCGAAAATGACCTTGGCGAGGATGCTGTAAGACCGTCGCGGACCCCGGCCCAGCGTCAAAGGCAGGACCGTTCCGAGGACATCGCGCGCGAGGATCGCAAGCCGTCTGTCAACGAGCGGTTGAAGGACGTGCTGAATAAGCCGCGCAAAAAGCGGGAAATTGAGGAAGAGCGCGATCAGGAGAAGGAAGTCGAGAAGGATCGGGACATCGATCGCGATCCGGGCCTCAGTCACTGACGAGGCGATGAGACGTTGTTTCCCCGTTCTTCATGGGAATGCTCGCCTGTGAGAACCCAATACCGACAAGGAATGATATAACTCCAGTTGCAGTCTTGAACTCACGCACCCTGATCGCATTTGCCCCATGACGCGGCCTGATACTGGAAATCCTCGTAGAAACGCTTCATCTTGCTCTTTGAGGGGCGCCCCGCGGGCCGCGTCAGCCGGTGCGCGATCTTCGCCCGCAGGACGTTGTTGGCAGGCAGCCGGATGGCGTAGAAATAGCCCGCCTCTTCCAGCCGAGCGTAGATTGCGGGGTTCGCATAGGCGGCGTCGGCGCGGAAGAAGCGGCCTCCGAGATTGCGGTCAGCGTAGCGGGCGATGACAGGGTCGAGGACGTCCCACCAGCCGTCAGCGCTGTGGACGTGGCCAGGCCGCAGAGCGCAGCGTTCCAGCATGCCGAACTGGTTGAACAAAAAGTTCGGGTGATAGCAGGTGCAATCGAAATGGCCGTTCCAGGCGGTGCCTTCCTGATCGCCATGGGTGGGGCTGACCGAGCTGTCCATGTCCAGCACGATGTACTTCAGCCCGTTGCGGTCGTGAAACCGGTCGATCCATTGGCCGTTCAGGTCGGCCAGCGCCTCCCTATTCTCAATCATGGCCAGCATCCCGGTTTCAAATCGCCCCATCTGCGTGGCAGAGGCTGCCTGCGCATCGACAGCACGCCCGCCCACAACCTGGCGCATGACGGGATCGCGTGCCAGTCGGTCGGCATCGTTGACATCTTGATACCCCGCCAACCGTCCATAAACTGATTGCCGGAACAGCCCGTCAAGCCGATGGACGGTGTTCTTGCCCCGGCGGCTGTCGAGCAAGACACCGGAAGCGAGGTCTGACAACCCGAGCGCGTCATCAAGCTCACGCATCACCAGAAGACCGCCGTCCGAACTGAGCTGTGTGCCGTGAAATTCCAACCGCACGCGAGGGTCGAAAACCACCCGATCTGCCCGCTGCAAGTACGCACCCTCTGGGTGATCCATGAAACACGCCCCTCGAAGACACCAACGCCATGATTTGTATAAGAAATATCACTTTCGGGACAGCGAAATCAGCGGATTACCTGGGAAAGCGGGTTCAGTCGTCAGCAGTCGGTCGCGGTTCTTCGTGAACACAGTCGGGACCCAGACAGCGTCGTCCATGCCAAGCCCGACGAACCACCGGAACAGCAGATTGTAGTCCATCTGCTCCATCAGTTGCCGCTCGGATCGGATCGAGAACAGAATTTGCAGCAGGCCAGCGCGGATCAGGCGCTCTGGTGCAATGGAGGGGCGGCCAAAATCGGTGTAGAGCGCATCGAACTCGGCATCGAGGCTTGCCAGCGCGTCGTTGACGATCCGACGGATCAAACGCAGCGGGTGCCGGAATAATTGCCTGTTTCTCACGCAAAACCAGATGCATGCGAGTTGTTCAAGACGAACTTTGTAGTCTGACAGCTCATCCTGCGCCTATTAAATGAAAAAGAAGGGCCCGCAACTGAGCCGGCTTGATGGGTTTCAACATTAGCTCTACACGCATTTTTTTGCATTCCAAAAAAATCTCCTCAGAAGGATCCGCCGTAACAATAATGGAAGGCAGGTTTAAATTATATGTATCGCGAATAAAATTAATCAACTCTGTACCGAGTTCGTCTTGATCTAGGTGTTGGTCCGCAATGATGACGTCTGGTTGCCATGGCGAACTCGAGAGCTTCTTTACGACTTCCGTCATTGAACGCGCCTCCAATACGTCGCATTTCCAGCTATTCAGAAGTGTTGACATAGCTAATAGAACGCGCGGGTTGTTTTCTACAAGTAATATCTTTCCACCAGAAAGTTTGCTTTGTGGGACCGAAAATCGGGTCGAAGCGACGACGCGCTTGGAGCTGCAACAATTAACTACCGGCCCAGTTAAAACCCTAAAAGTACTTCCCTTTCCCAGTTTCGATTTAATAGATATATTATAATGCATTGTGTCCGCGAGGCGTGAAACAATTGCCAACCCCAAACCCAGACCAGCCCCGTGATCTCTATTCAGGCTATCTTTTTGTTCTCCTCGATTGAATTCCTCAAAAATTTTTTCAAACTGACACTCCGCAATTCCAACGCCGGTGTCGCTAACCTCTATCATCGCACGTCCCGATCTAACCCTAACTCCAACTATAGCACCACCATTCTCGGTATAACGGATTGCGTTTGAAACCAAATTACGGAGAATGCCTCGCAACATTGCCTGATCCGTATTGATGGTGATATCTGGAGATTTGGTTTTAATAATCAGATTGCACCGCCTTGCAATTGGTATAAACTCTTCAACTGTATTGCAAATAAACTCACGTAAATTTAATGGTTCCATAATTGGTTTTATGGCTCCGGCGTCCAGCTGAGAAATGTCCAGCAACGTACGCAAAACCTCCTGCATCGAGTCCAAAGCGCGTTCGGTTTGCTCCAATAGATTCTTGGCGCGAACGTCGGATTGCATCTCTCCCAGCGCTGAAAGCAATAGCTTCGATGCGTGCAGAGGCTGCAACACATCATGGCTAGCTGCAGCTAAAAACCGCGTTTTAGAAAGGTTGGCCCTCTCAGATATCTCCTTTTGCCGTACGAGCTCCTCATTTGCCCTTTCGAGATGGCTAAGCGCATTTGTTAGTTGTTCTGTTCGGCGCCTAATTTGACCTTCCAGCCCAACCGCAGTTTGAAACAGCGAAAATGAATTATGGTGTTGACCCATCGTCTGCTCCACTCGGTGAATGAGTGCCGCATTGATGCGACGTAGCTGCTCAATGTTGTCAATGTCAGATAAAGCCATTTCGCTCGCTCTCGTCTCCGCCCACGATACCAAAGGCAATACCCGTTAATGTTTGGTTCAGATGCATTGATTGGAATTGCTCCCCAAATGTATTGAATCCAATAACTTTATTTTCTCGATATATATTGGATATTACATGTTTGACTTGACGATTTTCAGCTTCCACTCTTCGCAGAGCGCAATCAAAGCCGAGAACGACGTCAATCTCTCCGATCTCACTTCGAATATCATCGAATGTCTTTTCGGTTGAGCTTACCATTCCGACGGGTTGAGCAACAGTTAGCACGACCCCATCGTCGATGGCACAGAAGAACGACAGAGAGTTATCAGAGTTAACTTTTTGTATTGATCGACAATAGTGCTCCCCTCCTACAAGTATCACTAAAGGGTGGGCCGCAAACGATAGTGGCGATAATGAATGCGGCTCAATTCCAACAATTTTCGAAAACTCCGTCACCGCTGGGACGGCATTGAGCTCATACACAATGCGGCGATCCGGATCTGACTTTGTAACAACTAGTTTGTGCTCAGTGGGGGCGAAACTATCCGACTTGAAAACTGAAAACCCACATTCTCCAAGTAAGTCGCT
>NZ_VCBQ01000113.1:0-14973 GCF_006386455.1 Paracoccus sp. FO-3
CGCGGGCGCCCCGGCATGCCGGGGCGCCGTCATGGAGAAAGCCATGCCCACCGATCCCGACCTGTCCCGCATCATCCGTCCGGGCGATTGCCTGATCTGGGGCCAGTCCCATGCCGAGCCGCGCCGCCTGATCCGCATGCTGGCCGAGCAGCGCGGCCGGCTGGGCGGGGTGCGGGTCTTTCTGGGCATCGGCCTGTCCGGCCTGCTCGGGCCCGAACATGCCGACCATATCGACTTCCTGGCCTATTGCGCCAGCGGCACCAACCGCGCGCTGATGCAGGCCGGGGTGCTGGACATCCTGCCGGTGCATTACTCGCGCCTGCCGCAGCTGCTGCGGGCCGACGTGGCGATGCTGCAGGTCTCGCCCCCCGACGCGCGCGGCCGCTACAGCCTGGGCATGGCGCGGGAATACCTGACCGCGCCCCTGTCCCGCGCCCGCGCCATCATCGCCGAGGTCAACCCGGACGTGCCCTGGACCTTCGGCGGCCCCTACCTGACCCGCGACGATTTCGCGCTGCTGGTGGACAGCGACGCGCCCCTGCCCGACGCCCCCGCCCGCATCGGCCCGGTCGAGACCGCCATCGGCCGCCATGTCGCCACGCTGGTCGAGGACGGCGCCACCCTGCAAACCGGCATCGGCGCGATCCCCGACGCGGCGCTGGCGCAACTGGGCGACCGCCGCGACCTGGGCATCCACAGCGGCAGCCTGGGCGACGGCGTGGCCGCCCTGCAGCAGGCGGGCGTGATCACCAACAGCCGCAAGCCGATAGACCCCGGCGTCACCGTGGGCGGCGTGCTGATGGGCGGCCCCGCCCTGCGCCGGCTGGCGCACCTGAACCCGCAGATCGAGCTGCGCGGCACCGAATACACCCATGATCCAAAGGTGCTGGGCCGGCTCGACCGCTTCGTGGCGCTGAACTCGGCGGTCGAGGTGGACCTGACCGGCCAGGTCAACAGCGAGGTCGCGGGCGGGCGCTATGTCGGCGCGGTGGGCGGCATCATCGACTTCCTGCGCGCCGCCGGCGCCAGTCCGGGCGGCGTGCCGATCATCGCCCTGCCCTCGACGGCGGGCGCGCACAGCCGCATCGTCGCCCGGCTTTCAGGCCCGGCCTCGGTGCCGCGGGCGGAATCCTGCGTGATCGTCACCGAACACGGCGTGGCCGACCTGCGCGGCCTGTCCTTGCGCCAGCGGGTTGACCGCATGATCGCCATCGCCCATCCCGATCACCGCGAGGCGCTGGCCCGCGAGGCGCATGAGAAAGGACCATGGGGATGAGCGAGTTCGGCATCCCGACGCTGCACAGCCGCGTCGAAAGCTGGGAATGCGACTTCAACGACCATTGGAACGCGCGTTTCTATGGCCGCAGCTTCCAGCTGGCGCTGGAGACGATCCCGACCCTGCCCGGCGTCACCGACCTGGGCGAGGCCCCGCCGCTGACCCGCTATATCCGCTTTCACCGCGAGCTTTTCGTCGGCGCCGGGGTCGAGGTCCGCTCGGCCCGGCTGGCGGACGGCGCCCATGCCGGCGCGATCCTGCACCGGCTGTCCAGCCTGGGCCAGCTGGCGGCGACGGCGCTGGACATCGGCGGCATCGCCGTGCGGGGCCTCTTGCCGGACGTCCCGGCCAGCGCCGCGCGCCTGGCCCTGCCCCGCGGCCTGGCCGGTCGCGACGACGCCCGCTGGGACAGCGAGCGCGGCGCCACCCTGGCCGAGACCGGGCCGATCCGCCCCTGGGAACTGGACCATCGCGGCCGGCTGCTGTTCGAGGAGCTGGTGCGCCGCGTCGCGCTGGCCTCGCATTTCCATGTCGGCCAGCTGGGCTTTACCGACGAATTGCGGCGCGAGACCGGCATCAGCCGCATGGCGGTCGAGACCCGCGTGACGCAGATCTCCGATGCGGCCGCCGGCACGCCCGTCCGCATCCGCTCGCGCGTGTCGCAGGTGGGGGCGAAATTCTTCACCGTCACCCATTCGGTCGAAACCCATGCCGGCCAGAAGCTCGCCTTCGTCGAGCACAGCATGGTCACGGTGGACCTGAACGCCCGCCGCGCCATCCCGGTGCCGGAGTTCCTGCGCCGGCTGGAGCTGTAGCGCGCCGGCCCGGCCTAGGCGGGCTCGTCCAGCACGATGGTCTTGCTTTCCAGGAAGGCGGCCAGCCCCTCGGGCCCGCCCTCGCGGCCGATGCCCGACTGCCGGAAGCCGCCGAAGCCGATCGAGAAATCCGTGCGCGGCCCGTTGTGGCCCACCGTGCCCGAGCGGATCTGCCGCGCCACCCGCAGCGCCCGGTCGCGGTCGTTGGTGAAGACCGCGCCGTTCAGGCCGAAGATGGTGTCATTGGCGGTGCGGATCGCCTCGGCCTCGTCCTCGACCGCGATCACGCCCAGAACCGGGCCGAAGATCTCTTCGCGCGCGATGGTCATGTCGTTCGAGACATTGCCGAAGACCGTCGGCTCGAAGAAGAACCCCCGGTTCAGATGCGACGGCCGCCGGCCGCCGGTGGCAAGCCGCGCGCCCTCGGCCAGGCCCTGCGCCACATAGCGCTCCACCGTGTCGCGCTGGCGCGCAAGCGCAAGCGGCCCCGAGGTGGTCGCCGCGTCGAAGGGATCGCCCAGCACGATCCCTTGCGCCACCGCCGACAGCGCCTCGACCATCGCGTCATGTTTCGCGCGCGGCACGATGATCCGCGTCAGGCTGTGGCAGACCTGCCCGGTCAGGTAGCCGAAGAAGAACCCACCCAGCGTATTCGCCGCCGTCTCGATGTCGTAATCGTCCAGCACCACGGCGGGCGACTTGCCGCCCAGTTCCAGCGTGACCCGCGCGATGCGTTCGCCCGCGGCCGAGGCGATGCGCCGGCCGGCCGCCGTCGAGCCGGTGAAGGTGATCTTGTCCACGCCGGGGTCGCGCACCAGTTCCTCGGATTCGGCGCGGTCGGCGGTCAGGATGTTCACCACGCCCGGCGGCAGCCCGATCTCGTCGCAGATCTCGGCGAAAAGATAGGCCGAGCAGGGCGCCTCGGGCGCCGATTTGACGATGACCGTGCAGCCGGCCAGCAGCGCCGGCGCGACCTTGTAGGCCAGAAGGCCCGCCGGTCCGTTCCAGGGGATGATGACGGCGGTGACGCCCACCGGCTCTTGCACGCGCAGGCCCCTGTGGCCGGTCTGCGCGCGCTGCTCGACCTCGAAGGGATAGGTCGCGGCCATGGCGGCGTATTGGCGGAACGCGCCGCTGATGAACAGGCCGATGCGCGGCTGCGCGACCCTGTAGACGACGCCGGACTCGATGCTCCAGATCCGGGCGAAATCGTCGTTCATCGCCTCCAGCCGCTCGGCCAGCCTTTCCAGGAAGGGCGCGCGCTCGGCCGGGGTCATGCGCGGCCAGGGACCTTGGTCGAAGGCCGCGCGCGCCGCCTGCACGGCACGGCGCATATCCGCGGATTCGGCACGGGCGACGGTGGCCGCGACCTCTTCCGTCGCGCAATCCAGCACGTCGAACGTGCCGGTCCCGGCCGGTTCGACCCATTCGCCGCCGATATAGAACCTGCCGGGATGCTTCAGTTCGATGCGCCGCGCCGTCATGGCCGTTTCCCCCCTTTGCTTCAGAACAGGAAGACGCCCTTGCCGCCGGCCTGCTTGTTGAAATCCTCATAGGCCTGGGCGGCCTGGTCCAGCTTCCATTCGTCGGTGAAAAGCCTGTCCACCTCGACGCCGTGGTCGGCGATGAACCAGGCGCAATCCTTCATGCCTACCTCGGAGAAGGTGTAGGAGCCGATCACCGTGCGCTGCTTGCCGATCAGGTCCTTCATCCCGTCCACGTTCAGGTTGCCGCCCACCGCGACCAGCGCGATCTTGCCCCAGACCCTGGTCGAGCGCACGGCCTGCTGCTTGGGCACCTCGCCCCCGGCGCAATCCATGGCACAGGAGACGCCCTTGCCGCGGGTCAGCTTGCGGATTTCCTCGACCGGATCCAGCTTGCTGGCGTCGATCACATGCGCCGCGCCGAAGTTCCGCGCATTGGCCACCCGCTGGGCGTTGATGTCGACGCCGATCACCTCGACCCCCATGGCGGCGGCAAGCTGCACCGCCGACAGCCCGACCGGGCCCAGGCCAAAGACCGCCAGCGTGTCGCGCGCGCTGATGTCCAGCCGCAGCAGCGCGCCATAGGCGGTGCCGGTGCCGCATGTCACCGCCGCGCCGCCCTTGAAGGATAGGTCGGACGGCAGATGCACCAGCGAACTGGCCGGCACCTTGATGTAATCGGCATGGCCGCCGTGCTTGATGACGCCATGCGGCGCCGCCCCCTGGTCGCAAAGCTGGGTCCAGCCGCTGCGGCAATGGTCGCAATGCGTGCAGCCCTCGTAATGGAACACCATCACCCGGTCGCCGGGCTTGAAGGTCTTGGCATCCACCCCCGCGCCGACCTCGGCGATCACGCCGCAGGGCTCGTGCCCGCCGATGATCGGGGCATCGGGGTCGATGCCGCGCGACGCCAGATCCTTGAAGCCCAGCATCTTGATGACCTCGGCCATGCCGTGGCGATAGAAATGCAGGTCGCTGCCGCACATGCCCGAGGCCTTCATCTGGACCACCACCTCGCCGGGGCCGGGCGTCGGGTCGTCGAAATTCAGCAACTCGACCTTGTTGTCACCTTGAAAGACCATGCCGCGCATAGGATTCCCCCTCCGATCCGGCGGCAAGATCGCCGCGCCTCGTGCCGTCTCCGGCCGCCGCGGCCGGATGCGCCTTGTTGATAACCCCCTATCCGTCCGAGCGAGAAGCCTTATCGAAAACGGCAGGCCCTAGACATGGCATCGCTTTTTCCTATGGCCGCCCCCGTCCCAGGCCGGTCGCGGAAAACCCTTTGACAATAATGCGGCCATGCCGCGAAAATGGCGGGCAGGGAGCAGGATCGACGATCAGGCGGGCCGACTTGCCGAATGTTCAAGGGAAAGCCTATGGCCCCGATCCGCCGTCCAAGGGGGAGTATTCGTGAGCAGAGCCACCCGCGCGCAGGCGCCGGACATCGACATCAAGCATGTCTATTATTTCCTGATGCTGGCCAAGCACGGCTCCATCTCCAAGGCGGCCAATGCGCTGGGGTTGGCGCAGCCGTCGCTGTCGGAACATGTCGCGCGGCTGGAGGCGCGGCTGAACACCAAGCTCGCCATCCGCGGCCCGCGCGGCGTCACCCTGACCGAGGCCGGCCGCTTCCTGGCGCGCGAGGGGCACAAGCTGGTCGACGTGGCGCGCGCCCTGACCGACAGCCTGCGCGAGATGAGCGACGAATTGCAGGGCACGGTCTCGATCGGGCTGCCGCCTTCGCTGAGCCTGCTGGTCAGCATCCCGCTGGCCGAGACCATGCGGCTCGAGGCGCCCGGCATCCGGCTGCACCTGACCGAGGGGCTGTCGGGCCATATCCTCGACTGGATCGAGCAGGAGCAGCTGGACATGGGCTTCGTCTACACCATGCCGCCCAGCACCGGCTTTCAGACCGATGCGATCCTGGAGGAAGAGATCTTCGTCGTGGCGGCCGAGGACAATGTCCCGGTCGAGCCGGACGAGGACGGCGGCTATTCCATCCCCGCCTCGCAGCTGGGCGAGCTGCCGCTGGTCATGCCCGGCCTGCCCCACAGCGCCCGCCACGCCATCGAGCGCTTTGCCCGCGCCCATGGGCTGAACCTCAACGTCATCGTCGAGATCGACTCGCTGTCGCAGATCATCGAGATGGTCAGCCGCGCCAGCGCCTTCAGCATCCTGCCCCATGCCCCGGTCGCCAAGCTGGTCGAGGAAGGCAAGCTGGTGCTGATCCGCATCAAGGATCCCGGCTTCAACCGCACCGTCTACCTGACGCGCAAGCGCAGCCGGGCGGTGTCGATGGTCAGCCTGACGGTGGAAAAGACCGTGCTGAAGATCATCGAGGAGATGGTCGAACGCTACGGCCTGCGCGCCCGCTTCATCGCCAACGAGAAACCCGGCCGGAAGTGACCGGCCGGATCGATCGCGGCCCGCGCCTCAGGCGACGGCGCCGCTGTCGCGCAGCGCCACGATTTCCGGGCCCGAAAAGCCCCAGTCCGCCAGGATCGCGTCGCTGTGTTCGCCCGGACGCGCAGGCGGGCACTGGATGGCGCCGGGGGTGCGGCTGAAGCGCGGCGCCGGGGCGGGCTGGATCACCCCGTCCACCTCGACGAAGGTGTGGCGGGCACGCAGATGCGGATGCGCCGGCGCCTCGTGCAGCGACAGGACCGGGGCAATGCAGACCTCGCGCCCCTCGGCCAGCGCCACCCATTCGTCGCGGGTGCGGCTGCGGAAGGCCTCGGCGAATTTCTCGCGGATCAGCGGCCAGCCTTCCTTGTCGTGCTGGTCGGGCAGGCCGGCATCCTCAAGGCCCAGCAGCTTGACCGCGTTGCGATAAAACCGCGTCTCGTTGGCGCCGATACCGATATGCTTGCCGTCCGCCGTCTCATAGACGTTGTAGAAGGGCGCGCCGGAATCCAGCCGGTTCGCCCCGCGCTCATCCGTCCAGTAGCCCATGGCGAGCGCGCCGTAGATCAGCGTCATCAGCGAGGCCGAGCCGTCCACCATCGCCGCATCGACCACCTGCCCCCGCCCCGAGCCCCTGGCCTCGAGCAGCGCGCCAAGCACGCCCATCACCAGGTAAAGCGAGCCGCCGCCGAAATCGCCGGCCAGGTTCAGCGGGATGACCGGCGGGCCGCCGGCCTGCCCCACCGAATGCAGCACGCCGGTCAGGGCGATATAGTTGATGTCGTGGCCCGGCTCGCGCGCCAGCGGGCCGTCCTGCCCCCAGCCGGTCATGCGGCCATAGACCAGGCGCGGATTGGCGGCCTGGCATTCCTCGGGGCCCAGCCCCAGCCGCTCGGCGACACCGGGCCGGAACCCCTCGATCAGCGCATCGGCACCGCGCACCAGCCGCAGCACGGTCTCGACCGCCTTGGGGTTCTTCAGGTCCAGGGCCAGGCTGCGGCGGCCGCGGTTGAGCAGATGCAGCCGCGGATCGCCCGGCAGGCCGCCGTCGCCGGCCTCGGCGCGGTCGATGCGGATGACCTCGGCCCCCATGTCGGCCAGCAGCAGCGCGGCGAAGGGCACCGGGCCGACCCCGCCCAGCTCGATGATCCTGATGCCCGCCAGCGGGCCTTTTGCCTTGCTCATGCCTTCCTCCTCGTGATGGGCGCCGGACGGGGCGCAAGCGAAAGCGGCGGACGATCCCGTCGCCGCCGCTTCCGAACCAGCCTTGCCGTGGCTCTTTTCCGTTCTGCCGGACGCGCCGCCTTGGGGCGGAAATTAGGCCCGCCGCGCCCGCCATCCAACTCGTGGATTTCGAAGCCGCATTTCGGTCTTGCCGAAGCGGCCCCTGCTAGAGGTTCTCGGCGAAGAAGGTCTTGAGCTGCGCCATGGCCTTCCCGACCGGCTCGGGCTGGTCATAGAGGTCGTAATGAGTGGCGCCGGGCACGACCAGGATGTTCTTCCTGGCCGAGCGCGCCTTGTCGAACAGCTCGAACCCGTCGCGATAGGAACCGAAGGCACCGGCCTGGCCGCCGCCGACGATGATCTGCAAGGGCTGGGTCAGCAGCTGGTCCGCCAGATGGAACGCATCGAAGCCGAAGCCGGCCTGCGTGCTGACCACGTTGAGCCTGTTCGGCGAGCCGGGCTGCCGGCCGCGCTGGGTGGTGTAGTAGTCCACCGCCTCGACCACATCGACATCCTTGATGCCCGTGGCTTCCAGCTCCTCCTGCGAGCGCGGGATATAGCTGGTGATCGCCGGCTCGGCCCCGCGCGCCTCGGCGGTGCGCTGCGCGCAGATGCCCTCCAGCGCCTTGATGGCCGCGTCGGGGCTGAGATCGCCCTCGCGCGAGATCCGGCCGTAATTGGCGCCGACGACGGTGGCGACGGCCTTGAAGCGGCGTTCGGTCATCGCGGCATTGACCGCATAGCCGCCGCCGCCGCAGATGCCCAGGACGCCGATGCGGTCGGCATCGACGAAATCCTGCGCCACCAGGTAGTCGACCGCGCAGCGGAAATCCTCGACGCGGGTGGCCGGGTCTTCCAGGTATCGCCCAGGCCCACCGCTTGCGCCCTGGGTCGAGGCGTCGAAGGCCAGGCAGACATAGCCCAGCTCGGCCAGTTTCGCGGCATAGATCGCCGCGGTCTGTTCCTTGCACGAGCTGATCGGATGGGCGACGATAATGGCCGGGTATTTCCCGCCCTCGTCGAACCCTTCGGGAAGATGCAGGTCGGCGGCCACGTCCCAGGTCTTGTTCCTGAAGCTCACGGATTTCATGGTTCGGTTCTCCTCTTTGCCGCTTTCGGGCGGGGTGGGATCAAGGATAGGTCTTGAAGATGGGGCGGACCGGCTGGGCCGCCGCGATGACCGGAATATAGCCAAGCCGGCTTCTTGCGATTAGATGGGGCAATCGGAATACGGCCATTAGCGGGTCTTATGAATGAACACCGAGGATCTTCGCGACCTGAACGCCTTCGTCGCCGCCGCCGAAGAGGGCAACTTCACCCGCGCCGCCGCGCGGCTGGGGGTGTCGCAATCGGCGCTGAGCCAGACGATCCGCAATCTCGAGGAACGCACCGGCGTGCGCCTGTTCAACCGCACCACCCGCAACGTCTCGCTGACCGAGGCGGGCGAGCGGCTGCTGAAAAGCGTCCACCCCGCCCTGGCCGAGATCGAGCAGGGTTTCGCCCAGCTTGGCAGCCTGCGGGACAAGCCCGCCGGCACGATCCGCATCTCGGCCGACGAATATGCCATCGACAGCGTGCTATGGCCGCTGTTGCAGCCCTTCCTGCGCAAATATCCCGACATCGCGCTGGAGCTGACCACGGATTACGGGCGCGGCGACATCATCGGCCAGCGCCAGGACGCCGGCGTCCGCCGCGGCCGGCTGGTGTCGCAGGACATGATCGCGCTGCGCATCGGGCCGGACGTGCCCATGGCGGTGGTGGCGACGCCCGAACGGGTGGCCGCGGGCAAGGCGCCCGCCCGGCCGCAGGATCTGGCGGGGCAGGATTGCATCAACCTGCGGCTGCCGACGCATGGCGAGATCTTCCCGTGGCATTTCACCGTGGATGGCAAGGACATGCATGTCACCATTTCCGGGCGGCAGGTCTTTACCTCGATCGCGCTGGTGCGCGCGGCCTGCCTGGCGGGGTTCGGCTATGCCTACCTGCCCCTGGGCTATGTGGACGCGCATCTGCGCGACGGGCGGCTGGTCGAGGTGCTGGCCGATTGCCGAAAGACCTTCGAGGGCTATCACCTCTATTATCCCAGCCGCCGCCAGCAGCCCCCGGCGCTGGCGGCGCTGATCGAGGAATTGCGCGGCCGCGCCTGAAGCGGCCGCGCAGGGCGCTCAGCGGGCGACGTAGCCGCCATCGACCGGCAGCGCCACGCCCGTCACATAAGAGGCATCGTCCGACAGAAGCCACAGCGCGGCATGGGCGATCTCTTCGGGCTGGGCCAGGCGACCCAGCGGGACGGCGGCCATGATGCGGGCCAGGTTGGCCTCCTTGCCGGCCTCGTCCACGTTGCGGTTCATGAAGAAGGGCAGCATCGGCGTCTCGACCGGGCCGGGGCAGACCGCGTTCACCCGGATGCGGTCGGCGGCAAAGCGCTGCGCCAGCGACTGGGTAAAGCCGACGATGCCGAACTTCACCGCCGAATAGACCGGGCTCATCATCGAGCCGACCAGCCCGCCGACCGACGAGGTGAAGAGGATCGCACCCCCGCCCGCGGCGCGCATATGCGGCGCGACCTCGCCTGCGCAGACCAGGGCCGAGGTCAGGTTCAGCGCCACGGAAAAGTCGTATTGCTCCAGGTCGATGCCCTCGACCTCGGTCGGGCCGGGCGTCCCGGCATGGGACCACAGCGTGTCTATGCCGCCCAGGGCTTCGGCCGCCTCGGCGATGATGCGGCTGCATTCCTCGGGGCGGGACAGGTCGGCGACGATGCCTGTCGCCTTGCCGCCCTCTGCCTCGATCCCGGCCACGACCTCGGCCGTGGCCTCGGCGTTCACGTCCACCACCGCGACGCTGGCGCCGTTCTGCGCGAAAAGCCGGGCGCCGGCCCGGCCCATGCCCGAGGCGCCCGCCGTCACCACGGCGCGTTTTCCCTGCATTCTCATGATCGCTTCCATCCCTTGCCGCGGGGATCAGCCCCGGATGTTTTCCTTGAAGACCGGGCTGGCCGAGACGAAGCTTTCGAACTTCAGCGACCGGACCTTCCAACCCGCGCCGGTGCGGGCAAAGCTGAAGGCGTAGCCCCCCGACAGAAGCTGGTGGATGCCGTCCGCGGTCAGCCGGAAATAGGTCACGTCGGTCTTGGCCGCGGCCTTGTCGCCGTCCACCTCGATCACCGGGTTGGTGATGTGGTGGTGGCATTGCGGCACCTCGCGCCAGACCTTCTGCACCAGTTGCCGGATGCCCTCGATGCCATGCCCCTCGCCGCGGGGCAGCAGATAGTCGCCGTCCTCGGCCCAGATGCTCATGAAGGTCGGTTCGTCCTTCCTGTCGATGCCGTGGCAGTATTTCGCCATCAGGGTCTTGATGTCCTCGATGTCGAGCAGGCGTTGCAGCTTGTCCTCGGCCGTCATTCCTTCCTCCTCCTGGATGTGGCAGCCGCGGCTCAGGCAGCGGGCGTGCCGTTCAGAACCTGCGCAAGCCTGCGGGCGTCGCTTGCGTCGTCCCAGAGCGCGGCGGCCAGCGCGCCGCCGCTGGGGAAGCGGCCCAGATGCGCCAGCCCGTCGCCCTTGGCGATGATCTGCGCGACGCTCAGCGGCTTGCGGGCCGTTCCCACGCTGTCCACCACCAGGGCCGAGCGCGTGCCGCCATCGGCAAGGCGCATCGTCACGCGCGAGGCGAACTGGCGCGGGTAATATTCCCGCTCGATCTCGGCATCGACCTGGAAGCGGACCTTGGCGACCAGCGACAGGATGCGCGGA
The DNA here is from genome assembly GCF_006386455.1 of Paracoccus sp. FO-3. Taxonomy (NCBI): domain Bacteria; kingdom Pseudomonadati; phylum Pseudomonadota; class Alphaproteobacteria; order Rhodobacterales; family Paracoccaceae; genus Paracoccus; species Paracoccus sp. FO-3. Next base: position 10,955 of record NZ_VCBQ01000113.1, read on the forward strand.
TCGTCCAGGAATTCCTCGCCATAGGCGTCGTAGCGGGTCGGGCCGTAGGCCAGGGTCGCCGCGACGATATAGGGGCAGCTGTATTGCGCGGTCATGGTCGATTCGGCCCGCGTCATGTGCTGTTCGGCGACCAGGCGCGGGCCCTGGATCAGGATCTCGGCGATGCTCTCGGTGGGGACGGTGAAATCATCCGTCACCTCGCGCAGGGCGTCGATGGTCGAATGGAACAGCCGGCAGCAGGAATAGGGCTTGAGGCTGATGACATGGATCTGCTTCTCGCCCGGCTCGACCGCTTGCAGCGGGCCGCCGAACAGGCCGGCCACGCCATAGGCGCCCTCGGCCGCCTGCAGGGGCGCGGTCACGGCCGAAAGTTCGGCGAAATCCGCGGCCAGCACGCCGTTGCGCGCGCCCAGCCCGGCATGGACGCGCTTGACCTCGCCCCCCGTCGGCTCGGCCGAGAACTGCATCGAGCCGCAGGCCTGCGACAGCGCATGGCCCCATGCCTGCAGCAGCATGTCAGGCGTGACCTCCTGCCCGCGCGCATAGGCCCGCAGGGCGACCGCCGCGGTCGCCGCCCCGAACGAGCCGAAGACCGAGGTCGGGTGAAAGCCGCGATGCACCGTCTCGAGCCCGCCGGCGCAGCCGCCGATCAGCGCCATCGCCTCGTAGCCGGCGATGGCGGCGCGGAACAGGTCGGCCTGCGAGGCGCCGGTCTCCGCCCCCACCGCCAGCGCCGCGGGAATGATGACGCAGCCGGGATGGCTGGTGGTGACGTCATGGGTGTCGTCCAGCTCATAGGCGTGGCCGGCCGTGCCATGCACCAGCGCCGCGACCGAGGGATCGGCGGTCCAGTCGGCGCCCAGCACCATGCTGGGCCCGGTCCCGGCAAAACGCCGCGACCATTCCGAGACCTGCCGCACCGCCGGCCGGGTGATCCCCCACAGCGAGACGATGAACCCGTCCAGGAACAGCCGGCGCATCGCCTCGGTATCCTCGGCACTCGGCATGGCATTGGCCAGGGCCGCGACATGCGTGGCCAGCCGCAGCGTCAGGCCAGCCGCGTTCGGCGCATCCTGCTTCATCTCGGGTCTCCTCCGTCCAGCGAACCGGCGGCGCGACCGGGCGCCGCCTTGCCCGCCCATGGTCGTGCTTCCCCGGCTTTCGGGCCACCGCAAAAACGCGCGCCCCTCTCTATGGCCCATGCAGGCTCGCCCTATGGCCGGGGCGAAAAGCGTTGCCCGGAGGGGATCAGGGGAGGACATTCCCCAGCCATGAAGTCGCCGATCCGACAACGGCGACAGGGAGGAAACCTCATGACAAAGGCATCATCAGCGCGGCGGGCCGACAGGCACAAGAGCCAAGGCAGACCGCCCGTCCTGCGCCGTCTGCTGTCCGGCGCGCTGCTGGCGGCGGCCGCGGCGACGCCCGCGCTGGCCCAGGACAAGATCGAGCTGAAGGTCGCGCATCTGTTCTCGAACGAGCTTTACCTCTGGGCCGAGGGCGGCAAGAAGATGGTCGACGCGGTCGAGAAGGCCACGGACGGCCAGGTCAGCTTCACCGTCTATCCCTCGGGCCAGCTGGGCAAGGATACGCTGGCCGCGCTGCAATCCGGGCTGGCGGACATCGCCATCGTCATTCCCGCCTATAACGCGCAGAAGCTGCCGCTTTCGTCGGTGGCCGAGCTGCCCGGCCTTTACGCCGATTCCTGCGAGGCCAGCGCCAGCATGTCGGCCATCGCCGCGCCGGACGGGGTGCTGGGCCAGGCCGAATACGACCCCCAGGGCGTGCGGCTGCTGTTTGCCAATGTCCAGCCGGGCTACAACCTGTTCATGGGCAAGACCGATCCGCAGAACCTCGAGGCGATCAAGGGCAAGAAGATCCGCGCCGTCGGCAATTCCGGGGTCAGGACCATCTCGGCCCTGGGGGCGGTGCCGGTGCAGATCACCGTATCGGAAGTCTACGATTCGCTCAGCCGCGGGACGATCGACGGCGCGCTCTACAACTATATCGGGCTTCCCGACTACGATCTGCCGGACCTGCTGAAATATTCCGTCCAGGGCCCGCGTTTCGGCGGCACCGCCATCATCTATGCCATGCGGAACGAGACCTGGGACAAGCTGCCCCCCGAGGTGCAGCAGCATTTCACCGAAGCCGCGGCCAAGGCGCGCGAGAACCTCTGCACCTGGCAGCAGGAAAACACGCTTTCCATCCGCGAGGACATCGTGGCCGGCAAGGGCCATACCGTCGTCACCCTGTCGCCCGAGGAAAACGCCCGCTGGGAAGCCCCCTTCCCCGGCGTGATCGACGCCTGGCTGGGCGACATGTCCTCGGCCGGCAAGGACGGGCAGGCCATCCTGGACGCCTATCGCGGCAAGGCGGCCGAATAGGCGCGATCCGCGGCAGGACACCGGCCCGGTTCCTGGGCCGGCGACGGATCATCCCGTTGCCGGCCCTTTGCCCTGTCCTTGCCGCCCTGCCGCCCGGTGCGCTGCAGGGGTCGCGCCGCAAACGGACGATCCCGCCGCAAAGGATGCGGCGGGATCGTTTCCTTGCCGGCGGTCAGAAGCGGACCTGGACCGACTTGCTTTCCGTATAGGCCAGCACCGATTCCGCGCCGAATTCGCGGCCGAGGCCGGATTGCTTGAAGCCGCCGAAGGGCATCACCGGGTCGGTCTCGCCGAAGGTGTTGACCCAGATGCGCCCGGCCTTCATCGCCCGCGCGACCTTGTGCGCGCGCGAGATGTCGCGGCTCCAGACCGCCGCCGCCAGGCCATAGCTGGTGTCGTTGGCCTTGAAGATCGCGTCGTCCTCGTCCTTGAAGGGGATCAGCGAGACGACGGGGCCGAAGATCTCCTCGCGCGCGATCTTCATGCCGTTGGTGACGCCGGCGAAAACCGTGGGCCTGACGAAGAAGCCGGGGCCTTCGACGCGGTCGCCGCCGGTGCGCAGCTCGGCCCCTTCGGCGTTGCCGGCATCGACATAGGACATCACCCGGTCGAGCTGCCTGGCCGAGATCACCGGGCCAAGCTTGGTTTCCGGGTCGAAGGGGTCGCCGACCTTCTGGCCCGAGGCGATCTCGACGATGCGCCCGGCCACCTCGTCATGGATGCCTTCCTGCACGAAGACCCGCGTCCCGGCCGAACAGACCTGCCCCGAATTGCGGGTAAAGCCGTTGACCGCCGCGACCACCGCCTTGTCCAGGTCGGCATCGGCGAAGATGATGTTCGGCGACTTGCCGCCCAGCTCCAGCGTCACCCGCTTCATCGTCTCGATCGAGGCTTGCAGGATCTGCTTGCCGACCACGGTCGAGCCGGTGAAGGCGACCTTGTCCACCTCCGGGTGCCCCGAGATCGCCGCGCCCACGGTCGAGCCATAGCCCGTCACCACGTTCAGCACCCCCGGCGGCAGGTCGGTGTCCTGGATCAGCTCGGCCATGCGCAGGGTGCTGAGCGAGGCCAGCTCGGACGGCTTCAGCACCACGGTATTGCCGCAGGCCAGCGCGGTGGCGATCTTCAGCGCCGCCATCAGGCTGGGCACGTTCCAGGGGATGATCTGGCCGCAGACCCCGACCGGGTCGCGCAGGGTGAAGATGAACATCGAGGCATCGGTGGGCGTGGTGGTGCCGAAGATCTTGGAACACCAGCCGGCGTAATAGCGGAAGGTGTCGCCCACCATGGCGATCACCGCATTGCTGAACCAGGTCGGCATGCCGTTGTCCAGCGTCTCCAGCGCCGCAAGCTCGGCGGCGTGCCGGTCGATGGCCTCGGCCATCTTCAGCAGCATCCGCGTGCGCAGATGCGGCGAGATGCCCGACCAGGTCGGCGCCTCGAAGGCGCGGCGGGCGGCGCGCACGGCGACATCCACGTCGCCCGCATCCGCCTCGGAGATCCTGGCCAGCAGCTTGCCGGTGGTCGGGTTCAGGCTTTCCAGCGTCCTGCCGGATTGCGCCTCGACCCATTGGCCGTCGATCAGGTTGCGTTTCGGCCCCGCGGCCGCCCAGTCCCGCGCGGTTTCCCGTC
>NZ_VCBQ01000114.1:0-14917 GCF_006386455.1 Paracoccus sp. FO-3
GCCCCAGGCCGCGGCGTCGCCGCCGTTGCCGCCATCGGAATGGCTGCCCGAGGCCAGCGCCTTGCCGCCATCGGCATCCGCATCGCCCGAGCCGCCGTCGGCGCTGCCGCCGCTGCCGCCCCGGCCGCCTTCGCTGCCGGCATCGATGCCGCGCTCGGCCGTGGCCGTGCCGCCGTTGACGCTGCCGTTCTGGTTGAAGTCGGCATTGTTCGAGACATGGGCGTCGCTCAGGTCGTCCTGGTCGTTCATCGTCCCGGATTGCGGGATGATGATGCCCACGTCGGCACCGCCGCCGTTCAGGGCATTGTTCAGCACGTTCTCGATATTGATGTCGTCGGTGCCGATGCTGATGTTGCCGTCGCGGTTGACCAGGAAATCGCCCATGCTGCCATGCGCGTTGTTCAGGTCGATGTCGGCATAGTCATTGTCGGTCGGCTGCCATCCCTCCAGGTCGAGGCCCACGCTGACATTGGTCGAGACGTTGGTCTCGACATCGGTATTGTTATAGGCCGTGTTCACCGCCTTGTTGTAGGCGTCGTTCGTCGCATCGTTGCGCGCGTCGTTGTTGGCGTCGTTATGCGCATCGTTGCTGGCGTCGTTGTCGGCCTTGTTCTTGGCCGCATTGCCGGCAAGGTTGCCCGCCACGTTGCCCGCAGCGTTATAGGCAAGCGTCTCCGAGGCGCTGCTGTTCGCATTGGCATTGGAGTTCGCGTTGTCGTTCGCGTTGCTCTGGGTCTGGGATTGGCCCTGGTCCTGACCCTGGCCCTGATCCTGGCCTTGACCCTGGTCCTGGTCCTGATCCTGGCCCTGCTTGTTCAGCTGGCCCTGTCCCTGGCCCTGACCTTGACCCTGGCCCTGATCCTGGTCTTGATCCTGGTCCTGATCCTGGTTCTGGTTGTTGATCGGCCAGGCGAAGAGATTCATGTTGCGGCTGCCAACCATCGTCATTTCCTCCTCTAGAGGCGGGGAAGATGCGGCCAGATCCTTCACAAGCACGCCTGCCCGCCCGGTTTCGGTGGATGAAGGCAAGCCGGTTGCGGTCGCCGGGCAAATGCCCACCGTCACGACGGCACGACCGTCCCCGTCCTGCTGCTGATAAGGGGGATCCGCATACCACCCTGCGCGGCCCCCTGCGGCCGGCCCGGAGGAAACCCGGTTCGCCGACCTGAAGGAAGGCTACGCCCCGCCCACCGATTCGGCCTAGCTGCTCGAAAAGGCTAGAGGGGGGGCTGCCCGAATACCCGAAGAACCCCTATTGGGCCTATAGCCGACCGGCCCCGGACATCCCCCCCATCGCCCGAAAGGATTAATCCCTTTCGCCAGGGGCACCGGGCCCGGCCCCGGCCGACCTCGCCAAAAGGACAAGCGCCGAAGCGGGGCCTCTACCTTGGAGGGAGTGGCCCGGTCATATTACAACTAAGTTGTGGTGATTCTTGAACTTATCTTTCGCTCTTTCCTTTAAGGCCGGGCGAAAACTTGCTAGGCTGAACCGTCCGGTCGGCTTGGGAGGGCCGACCGGGACGGGGGAGTAAAACCATACGCAAGAAGGTAGGAATGACATGAACATGGCATCTTGCGATGGCGTATCCAGTGAAATTCGTACGCTGTCTGGCCGGCCTGCGCGTGGAACGGCAGAGGTTCTCTTTGTCGGAACGCAATGCAACTTTTCCCACAGCCTGATTTCAGTGACCAGTCAGGAGCTGGGTCATATCACCGTGGCGGCCGCACTGTCCTTCGACGACTTCCGCAGCCTGTCCGAACTGACCGGCGAAAGGCCGACGCTGCTGGTTCTGGACGAACCGACCATGCGCGGATTGACCGAGGAGGATCGCACCTATCTACTGGCCTTGAACGACGTGGCGCTGGCCATCGCCTTTTGCACCGGCGCCTTCGGCCGGGCCTGCTACGAGGATGCCGAGCTGCGGCGGCGCGCTGCCAGCATCCTGCCGCTGAACATCCGGCTCGACGTCTGGCTTTCCGTCATCAAGCTGGTGGCGCATGGCGGCAACTACATCTTTCCCGAGATCATGTCCTCGGCCGGCGTCGCGATGCCGGCCGCGGTCCCGGACGAGCTTGGCCTGACCCAGCGCCAGCAGGACGTGCTGCGCCTGGTCGCCGACGGCCAGTCCAACAAGCGCATCGCGCTGAGCCTGGGCCTGTCGGTCCATACGGTCAAGCTGCACCTGCGCAATGCCAGCCTGCGCCTGGGTGCCCACAACCGCACCGAGGCCGCCATGCGCTATCGCGCATTACGATCGTGACGGCGCCGCCGCCGACAGCCGGGGCCAGCGCGGTCGAACCCGACCTGGATGCCGTGTTGCTGCGGGTCGGGCGGCTGAACTATGCTTGGAGCAATACCGAAAGCCTGCTCATCCACATGCTCGCCGGGCTGACCGGGATGGACAAGAGCGCCGCGGTGGTGGTCTTTCTGTCGGTCACGTCGACGCGCGGCCGCATCGAGATGGTCGAGCGTCTTGCGAAGCTGCGCCTGCCCGCCGGGCAGGAGCAGCAGGAACTGCTGGAGCTGACGGCGCGCTTCGCCCGGCTGTCCGCCGTCCGCCACCGCTACAACCACAGCATCTGGTCCTTCCAGGAGGACGGCTCGGTCTCGACGATCCTGATGCGGATCGCCGACCGGCGCGACCGCATCCACATGGGCCGCAAGCAGACCCTGGGCAGCGACGAGATGCTGCGGCTGGACCAGGACCTGGAGATGCTGTCCCAGCTGAACCGCAACATCTGGCGCTTCCTGCGCCAATACGACTATCCGATCGACTGAGGGCACGCACGGGATGCGCGCGCGCCGCCGCCGCGTCAGGCGTCGATGAACTCGCGCACGAAGGGCGTCGCCGGGCGAGCGCGGATGTCCTGCGGGCGGCCGACCTGCTCGATCCGGCCCATGGACATCACCACCACCAGGTCGGCCAGTTCCATCGCCTCGTCCTGGTCGTGGGTGACGAAGACCGTGGTCAGGCCGGTGCTGTCGTGGATCTCGCGCAGGCCCTGGCGCAATTCCTTGCGCACGCGGGCATCCAGCGCGCCGAAGGGCTCGTCCAGCAGCAGCATGCGTGGCTCGATCGCCAGCGCGCGGGCCAGGGCGACGCGCTGGCGCTGGCCGCCCGACNTGGGAAAGCGCCCGCCGATCTGCGGCAGCTGGATCAGGTCCAGAAGCCGGGTCACGCGGCGCCCGATTTCGGCCCGGTTGGGGCGCGAGCGGCGCGGGCGGGCGCGCAGGCCATAGGCGATGTTTTCGAACACAGTCATGTGTCGAAACAGCGCATAGCTTTGGAAGACGAAGCCGGCGCGGCGCTCTTGCACCGTCAGCCCCGTCGCGTCCTGCCCGTCGAAAAGCACCCGGCCGGACGTCGGGAACTCCAGCCCGCCCAGGATGCGCAGAAGCGTGGTCTTGCCCGAGCCGGAGGGCCCCAGCAGCGCCACCAGCGCCCCCGAGGGGATGGCCAGGCTGACCGGGTGCAGCGCGGTGGTGGAACCGAAGCTCTTGGCGATTTCGTCGATCTCGATATGCATGGGACACCTCAATGGCGGCGCGTTGCGGCAAGCTGGTCGGCGTGGCGCCATTCCAGCACGGTCTTGAGCGCCAGCGTCAGCAGGCCCAGTGCCGCCAGCACCGCGGCCAGGCTGAAGGCGGCGACCGAAAGATATTCGTTGTAGAGCATCTCGATGGTGATCGGCATGGTCGCGGTCTGGCCGCGGATCTTGCCCGAGACCACCGCGACGGCGCCGAACTCGCCCATGGCGCGGGCATTGCACAGCAGCACGCCGTAAAGCAGCGCCCATTTGATGTTGGGCAGGGTCACGGTCAGGAAGGTGCGCCAGCCCGAGGCGCCCAGCGTCAGCGCCGCCTCTTCCTCGGCCCGGCCCTGCTCGATCATCACCGGGATCAGCTCGCGCGCGACGAAGGGGAAAGTGACGAAGATCGAGGCCAGCACGATCCCCGGCAGGGCGAAGATGATCGGGAAGCCGCTGGCGACCAGCCAGCCGCCGATCAGGCTGTTGGTGCCGAACAAGAGCACCAGCGCCAGCCCCGCCACCACCGGCGAGATGGAAAACGGCAGGTCGATCAGCGTGATCAGGAAGGCCTTGCCGCGAAAGTCGAACTTGGTGATCGTCCAGGCGGCGGCGATGCCGAAGACCGCGTTCACCGGCACCGAGATCGCCGCGACGATCAGCGTCAGCCGGATGGCCGAGGTCGCCTCGGGCCGGGTGAGCGAGGCAAGCGCCTGGCCCGCGCCGCGTGCAAGGGCCTCGGCAAAGACCACGGCCAGCGGCGCCACCACCAGGACGGCCAGCCCGCCCAGCGCCAGGGCGATCAGCAGGACGCGGACCGGCCGGCTTTCCTCGGCCACCGGACGCCATTTCGCGGGTTTTTCGCTGGCGGCAGCGTGCAGCGTGCTGTCAAACATGACCAATCCTCCGCCGGCTCCAGATCTGGATCAGGTTGATCGCCAGCAGCATGGCGAACGAGATCAGCAGCATGGCGATGCCGATGGCCGCCGCGCCGTCATAGTCGAACTCCTCGAGCTTGATGACGATCAAGAGCGGCGCGATCTCGGTCTTCATGGGCAGGTTGCCGGCGATGAAGATGACCGAGCCGTATTCGCCGACCGCGCGGGCCAGGGACAGCGCAAAGCCGGTCAGCGCCGCGGGCAGCAGCATGGGCAGGATCACCCGGCGCAGGGTATGGAACCGCCCCGCCCCCAGCGTGGCCGAGGCTTCCTCGACCTCCTGCTCGATCTCGGCGATCACCGGCTGCACGGTGCGGGTGACGAATGGCAGGCCGACGAAGATCAGCGCGATCAGGATGCCCCATTGCGTATAGGCGACCTTGCCGCCCAGATCCCGGACGATGCTGCCGAAGACGCCGTTCGGCGCGTAAAGCGCGGTCAGCGCGATGCCCGCCACCGCCGTCGGCAGGGCAAAGGGCAGGTCGACCAGCGCGTCGACCAGCCGCCGGCCCGGAAAGTCATAGCGCGCCAGCACCCAGGCCAGCAGCGTGCCGAAGACCAGGTTGACCAGGGCGGCCAGAAAGGCCAGGCGGAAGGACAGGTAAAGCGCCGCCCAGACCCGCGGCGTGTTGATCGTGGCCCAGACCGCCTCGGGGCCGTAGCTGATGTCGCGTGCCAGCAGCGCGCCGACCGGCAGGATGACGATCAGCGACAGCATGGCCAGGGTGATGCCCATGCCGAGGCCAAAGCCCGGCATGGGGGATTTCTGCAAGCGGAACGCCAGCGCCATCGGTCATTGCCCCGAATAGATCTGGTCGAAGGTGCCGCCGTCGCCGAAATGCTCGGGCTGGGCCTGTTTCCAGCCGCCGAAATCGGCGATGCTCACCAGATCGAGCTGCGGGAACCGCGCCACGTCCTCGGGATCGGCGGCGCTGTCGTCCCAGGCGCGATAGTAGTGCTTGTAGGCCAACGCCTGCCCCTCGGGCGAATAGAGAAAGGCCAGATAGGCATCGGCCAACGCCTTCTGCTCGTCATCGGCGATGTTCTTGTCCACGATGGCGACCGGCGGCTCGGCCAGGATCGAGACCGAGGGCACGACGATGTCGAACCTGTCCTCGCCCAGCTCGTTCAGCGCCAGGTAGGCCTCGTTCTCCCAGGCCAGCAGCACGTCGCCGATCTCGCGCTGGGTGAAGGTGGTGGTCGAGCCGCGCGCACCGCTGTCAAGCACCGGGACATGCTTGAACAGCTCGGTCACGAAGCCCTTGGGGTCCTGGCCGTTCTTCTGCGCCCAGGCCCAGGCGGCAAGATAGTTCCAGCGCGCCCCGCCGCTGGTCTTGGGGTTCGGGGTGATGACCTCGACGCCTTCCTTGACCAGGTCGCCCCAGTCCTGGATGCCCTTGGGATTGCCCTCGCGCACCAGGAAGACGATGGTCGAGGTATAGGGCGCGCTGTTGTGCGGCAGGCGCGACTGCCAGTCCTCGGGCAAGAGGCCCCGCGTCGCGATCTGGTCGATGTCCGAGGCCAGCGCCAGCGTCACCACCTGCGCCTTGAGCCCGTCGATCACCGAGCGCGCCTGCGCGCCCGAGCCGCCATGCGAGGTCTCGATGGTCGGCGCCGCATGCCCTTCGGCCTGCCATTTCGCGGCGAAGGCGGCGTTCACCTCGCGATAAAGCTCGCGCGTGGGGTCGTAGCTGACGTTCAGCAGGCTGTTGTCGGCATGGACCGGACCGGCCAGCCCCAGCCCGACCACGCTGGCCACGATCGCCGCGATGCGCCGCAATCCCGGTGCCGCCGGACCGGCACCCCTGCACCTGGACTCCTCCGCGCCGCGAGAGCGAATCGACCGGCCATCGGCCGTCGGATTATCGGTTGCGGGAACGATGCGGGTCATGATGCTTGTCCTCCTTGCTCTGCTTACGGGAGCTTCATGACCATAATTACGACAGAGTTTATCGTTTATTGCAAGATAAAGACGCGTTCCCCCATCGTTTTTATTATAAATAAATATCAATGCTTTACATTGTGTATGGAAAATTTCCCGCAATCGCCGTTCATGCGGCAGGGGCGCTGACGGGACAAGGCCGGCCCGTTCGGGGCCGGCCTTGCTAGCGGATCGGGCGAGTTCGCCCCCTTCTCAATCGTCGTCGTCATTGTCGTCGTCGCGATCCCGCCTCCGCCGCCGCCTCGGGCGATCATCGTCGTCGTCATCGCCCCATCCGCGATGGCGGAAGGCGCGGCGGTCGTCGTCGCCCTGCCACCAGCCGCGATAGGCCCAGCCGTCCGGGACGCGCAGAAACAGCCGCTCGACCCCATCCCGGTGGAAACGGCGGGGAAAGTCGTCGTCATCCGCCAGGGCCGCTGCCGGAAGGGTCGCCGCGAATGCGGCCGCCGTCAGAATCACGCGAAAATGTGCCATGCGCTTCATCCTTTGATCCGAAGGTTGCAGGGGGATTACGCGGCACGGCGCGATCCATTCCCGGCGGATGGCGATTTTTTCAGGCAAGGCGCCGCGGGAACCATCGCCCTCGGGTCGCGTTCCGCTTTCGACCAGCAAGGGAGAGAATAATGAAAGGCATCATCGCCTGGCTTCTGGGCGTTCCGATCTTCGTCATCATCCTGCTTTACCTGACCGGCATCTTCTAGCCGACAGCGCCCGGAGCCCCCTCCGGGCGCTTTCCCGTCTGGCCCGCGGCGGCTGGACGCCCGAGGGCCGCAGGGCTAAGCATGGGCGCCCGCCACGAAGAGGAGCCGCCCGGCATGACCGATACCCTGCTGATGCTTGCCGCCGGTTTCCTTGGCGGAATGCTGAACGCCGTCGCCGGGGGCGGCACCTTCATCACCTTCCCTGCGCTGGTCGCCAGCGGCGTGCCGGTGGTCTCGGCCAATGCCACCAGCACGGTCGCCGCCCTGCCCGGCTATCTGTCCGCCGCGCTGGGGTTCCGGCGCGAGATCGCGCAGATCGAACGCGCGCTGGTGCTGCGGCTGACCTTCTGGACGCTGGCCGGCGGCATCGTCGGCTCGTGCCTGCTGCTGGTCTCCTCGAACCAGGCCTTCGCGGTGCTGGTGCCCTTCCTGCTGCTGGCGGCGACCTCGGTCTTCATCTGGGGCGCGCAGGTGCGGGAATGGGCGGCGCAGCACCGCAACGCGGCCGCGCCCTTCGGCGCCGGGACCATGGTGCCGGTGGCGATCTATGGCGGCTATTTCAACGGCGGGCTGGGCATCGTGCTGCTGGCGCTGTTCGCGCTTTGGGGCATGACGCAGCTGAACCAGATGAACGGGCTGAAGAACTGGCTGTCCTTCGCGCTATCGGTGATCTCGCTGGCGATCTTCGCGGCGGGCGGGCAGGTCGCCTGGTGGCCCTCGGCGGTGATGAGCCTCGGCACCATCCTGGGCGGCTACCTGGGCGCGCCGGTGGCGCGGCGCATCCCGGTCCCGGCGCTACGGGCATTGATCGCGGCCATCGGCTTTGGCATGACGGCACTGTTCTTCTGGCGGCTCTTCTGACGCCAGCCCAACCCGAAAGGATTTTCCATGTCCGAGATCAAGCGCATCGAGACCGGCCCCCGCATGAGCCAGGCGGTCGTCCACAACGGCACCGTCTACCTGGCCGGCCAGGTCGGCAAGCCGGGCGAACCCGTGGCCGAGCAGACCCGCGAGGTGCTGGCCCAGATCGACCGGCTGCTGGCGGAATGCGGCTCGGACAAGACCCGCATCCTGTCGGCGCAGGTCTGGCTGGCCGACATGGGCGATTTCGCCGAGATGAACGCGGTGTGGGACGCCTGGGTCGCCCCCGGCCACGCGCCTGCCCGCGCCACCGGCGAATCGGCGCTGGCGACGCCCGACTACAAGGTCGAGATCATCGTGGTCGCGGCGCAGAACTGATCGCCGCCATCACCGACCGCGCGGCGCGCAGGCCCGGAGCCTCGCCGCCGCGCCCCAGCCGCTCCATGGTCAGCGCCATCGCCGCCAGTTGCTCGGCCCGCTCATCGCCGTTCTCGATCAGCCGGAACAGCGCCTGCGACATGGGGCCGGGCTGGCAGTTGCGGCCCAGGAATTCCGGCACGGCGCGGGTCTCGCTGACCAGGTTGACCAGCGTCACCGTATCGGTCCGCAGCAACAGCCCGATGACCAGCCGGCTCAGCGGCGCCACGTCATAGCCGATCACCATGGGCACGTCGTTCGCGGCCAGGTCCAGGCTGACCGTGCCCGAGGCCGCCAGCGCCAGGTCGGCGGCGGCAAAGGCGGCGCGCTTCTCCTCGGGGTTCTCGACCACGACTGGCGCTGTAGGCCAGCGCCGCGCCATGTCGCGCACCAGGACCGAGACGCCGCGCACGGTCGGGATCACCACGCGGATCTCCGGCACCCGGTCGCGCAGCCGGATCAGCGCCTCGTCGAAGCGCGGGCCAAGCCGGCCCACCTCGGTCCGGCGCGAGCCCGGCAGGCACAGGACCAGCGGCGCATCCGGCGCAATGCCGTTCGCGGCGCGAAAGGCCGCCGCCTCGGCCGCGCCCGCCACCGGCTCGGCGGCGATGGGATGGCCGACGAAATCGCAGCTCATGCCGGCCGCCCGCATCAGCGGCGGCTCGAAGGGCAGGATGGCCAGCACATGGTCGATCACCTCGGCCATCTTCCCGGCCCGCCCCGCCCGCCAGGCCCAGACCGAGGGCGCGACATAATGGATGGTGCGCAGGCCGGGGTGCAGCGCCCGCGCCTGGCGCGCGACGCGCAGGCAGAAATCGGGGCTGTCGATGGTGATCAGCGCATCGGGCCGGGCCGCGGCGACGGCGCGGGCGGTCTCGGCGATCCGCGCCTTGAGCGCGCGATATTTCGGCAGCACCTCCCAGATGCCCATCAGGCTCAGCTCTTCCATGGGAAAGCGGCTCTCCAGCCCCTGCGCCGCCATGGCAGGACCGCCGACGCCCAGGAATTCGGCGCCGGGATCAAGGCTCTTCAGCCCGGCCATCAGGGCACCGCCCAGGTTGTCGCCCGAAGGCTCGCCCGCGATCAGGAAGAATTTCATCGCGCCGCTCCGCTTGCCATGCCCCGACATGGGTATTTGAAGAACAGAGAAGCGACCTGGACTTCTTCGTTCTCCAAATACCCTCCCGCCGCTCTCGCGGCCCTGTCACTTGAGTATTTGCGAAACGGTGAAGCAAGCCTCTTTCACCGTGTCCCGAATACTCATGTCACCCGCGCGCCCAGAGAAACAGCCCCGCCGCCTGGGCGCGGCGCATTGCCTCGGTCCGGTCCAGCAGGATGACGCTGCCCGCCTCCCAGGCGATCCCGGCCAGCCCGGCCTCGGCGGCCTGGGTCACGGTCTCGGGGCCGATGGTCGGCAGGTCGATGCGCCGGTCCTGGCCGGGTTTCGGCGCCTTGTAGAGCACGCCGCCAGCCCCCTTGGGATCGGGTTTCAGCCCGGCATGCAGCCTTGCGAATTCCAGCATGGCCTGGGTGCCCGGCAGCGCCTCGACGGCAAGGCAGAGCCCCTGAGCCACCACCGCGCCCTGGCCGATGTCCAATGCGCCGAGCCCGGCGACGATCTCGGCGGCGCGGGCCGCGTCCTTCTGGTCGCGCGGGCCGGGCTCGCCCACCAGGACGCCTTCGCCGGGCACCAGGTCCGGCAGGATCTGGTCGACGGAACAGATGGATATTCCCGCTTCCTCGAAGACGTCGAGGACCGCGCGCAGCGCCGCGTCGTCGCCCGACTGCATCCCCATCAGGATGCGCGGCACGATGGTCAAGGTGCGGGGGTCGAAAAGCTCGGGCTCGATCTTGGGGCGGCGGATGGCGCCGGCGAAGACCGCCTGCGTCACGCCCTGGTCGGCCAGCTCGTCCAGGAAGGGCACCAGCCGTTCGAGGCGAAAGGGCTTCGCCTCGACCTCGGGCCTGAGGTTGTCCAGCGCATAGACCAGCGGTTGGTCCAGCGCCGCGGCGATGGCGGGGGCGAGGCTGCCCTCGCCGGCGATCAGGGCGATGCGGCTCATGGATGCGCTCTCACGGATGGGGGGCCAGGAAGCTGCGGTCCGAGGGGCCGAGGATGAAATCCAGCACCTCGCGCACCATCGGCCCGTTCTCGGCCTCGGCCAGGTGCCGGGCGGTGTCGCGGAAGCTGCCCCGGCCCAGCTGCGCCAACATGTCGCGCAGCGCGTGGATGTCCTCGCGCGAGGCGCCGCGGCGCTTCAGCCCCACCAGGTTCAGCCCGTCCAGATGGCCGCGCGGCCCCTGCACCAGGCCAAAGGGGATCACGTCCGCCGTCACCATCGTCACCGCGCCGATCATCGCGCCGCGGCCGATGCGCACCCATTGATGCACGCCCGACAGCCCGCCCACGATCACGTCGTCCTCCAGTACGCAATGGCCGGCGACCGAGGCGTTGTTGACCAGGATCACCCGGTCGCCGATCCGGCAATCATGCGCGACATGGCTGCCGGCCATGAAGAGCCCGTCGTCGCCGATGCGGGTCACGCCGCCGCCGCCCTCGGTGCCGGGGTTCATCGTCACATATTCGCGGATGCGGTTGCGGGCGCCGATTTCCAGCCGCGTGCGCTCGCCCCGGAACTTCAGATCCTGCGGCACCTCGCCCAGAGAGGCGAAGGGAAAGACGATGGTTTCGTCGCCGATCGCGGTCTCGCCCGCCACCACGACATGCGATTTCAGCACCACGCCCCGGCCGAGGCTGACCTCGGGGCCGAGGACGCAGAAGGGGCCGATCTCGCATCCCGCGCCGATCTTCGCGGCAGGGTCCACGACGGCCGAGGGATGGATGCGGGTCTCAGCCATTCTCGCCACGGTTCAGCATGGCCATGACCTCGGCCTCGGCGGCGAGTTGGCCGTTCACCAGGGCGCGGCCCTCGAACTTCCAGATCTTGCCGCCGCCGCGCAGGGTTTTCATGTGCAGTTCCAGCACGTCGCCCGGCACCACCTTCTGGCGGAAGCGGCATTTGTCGATGGACATGAAATAGGTGCCCATGCCCTTGTCGGCGAGGTCCAGCGTCACCCCGACCAGCACCGCGGCCGATTGCGCCATGGCCTCGATGATCAGCACGCCGGGCATCACCGGCTCCTGCGGGAAATGGCCTTCGAAATGCGGCTCGTTCGAGGTCACGTTCTTGACGCCGACGCAGCTTTCGCCCGGCACGATGTCGCGCACCCTGTCCACCAGCAGGAAGGGATAGCGATGCGGCAGGATGCGCTTGACCATCGCCAGATCGACTTCGGTCGGCGGGATATAGGCGGTCTGGTCATCGTTCGGGGCGGCGGCCATGCGGTCCTCTTGGAATGTTTTCA
The DNA here is from genome assembly GCF_006386455.1 of Paracoccus sp. FO-3. Classification (NCBI taxonomy): domain Bacteria; kingdom Pseudomonadati; phylum Pseudomonadota; class Alphaproteobacteria; order Rhodobacterales; family Paracoccaceae; genus Paracoccus; species Paracoccus sp. FO-3. The sequence goes on from NZ_VCBQ01000114.1 coordinate 11,754, forward strand.
TTTGCCTAGCAACGGCGCGCGATCTTGGCAAGTTTCGCGCGTCAGCCCCCTGCCGCCGCCTGGGCGCGCAGCCGGCCGCGGCCCTCGGCCAGCCAGCCGGCCAGCGCCAGCCCGGCGATCAGCGCAAGCCAGGCCCAGCCGGGCAGCAGCGGGCGATGGGTCATGCCGCTGACCGAGGCCGCATTGCGCGGGGTGATGGCGATCCACGCCCCGCCCACGCCCTGGCCATGCGCCGGCCGTCCCTCGCGCACCGTGCGCAGGCCGGGCATGCCGTCGGAAAGCGGCAGCACCGCGCCCTGCGTGGCCTGGGCCAAGGGGCCCAGCACGGCGCCCGAGGCGACGGTTTCCTCGAACTCCCGCGGCGCGGCGGGGCCGAGCGCCAGAACCCGGCTGATCTCGCCATCCGCCAGCCGGTAGAGCCCAGGCCCCGGCGCGGTCCAGCGCGCGGTGAAGCGGCCGGGGCCGGCCTCGGCCAGCGCCACCTCTTCGGTCCGGCCATCGGGGCGGGTGATCGTCACCGGGCCGGCGGTCGGGTTCATGGTGCGGCGGGTGATCGTCACCGTCAGCTCGCCGCCGACATCGGCCAGCAGCGCCTCTTCTTCCAATTCCGGCTCCTGCATCGACCAATGCGCGATGCGGCGCAGCAGTTCGAGCTGCGGCCCGCCGCCCTCGAAGCCGCGGCCCCAGAGCCAGACCTGGTCCGAGGTCAGCATCGCCACCCGCCCCTCGCCCACCCGGCTGAGCAGCAGCAGCGGCTCGTCCCGCGCCCCGCTCAGCACCACCTGGGTGCGCGGGTCGGGGATGACCTGGGACATGCGCAGCCAGCGGCCCCAATGGCTTTGCGAACCTTCGACCGGGGCGCCCTGCAGGCCGGCGGTCACCGGGTGCCGCTCGCCCTCGTCGGTCAGGCGCGGCAGGAACGGCTCGTCATAGACCCGGCCGGTCGGGCGCGCAGGCAGGATCGCGCCCAGCGGCGACAGGTTCAGGCTTTCGACCGAGGACATCTCGGGCCCGGCCGAGACCAGGATCGCGCCGCCCTCTTCGACATAGCGCCGGATGTTGTCGTAATATTGCGGCAGCAGGATGCCGCGCACCCGGTAGCGGTCGAAGATGATCAGGTCGAAATCCCGGATCCGCTCCATGAACAGCTCCTGGGTCGGAAAGGCGATCAGCGACATCTCCTCGACGGGGACCGCGTCCATCTTGTCCGGCGGCCGCAGGATGGTGAAGTGGATCAGGTCCACGTTCGCATCCGATTTCAGCAGGTTGCGCCAGGTCCGTTCCCCCGCGTGCGGGGCGCCCGAGACCAGCAGCACCCGCAGCCGGTCGCGCACGCCCTGGATCTGCACGGCGGCCGCATTGTTGCGGTCGGTCAGTTCCGGCACCGCCGCCTCGGGCGGGTCGAATGCGATCGAGACCACGTTCTGCCCGGCATGTTCCGGCACCACCGGCAGGTCCAGCGTCACCCCCGGCGGCAGGTCGAGGCTGCGCATCTCTTCTCCGTCCAGCAGGATGCGCAGCCGGGCGGGGGTCTGCGCCACCTCGACGGGAACGGCGCCCTGGTCCTCGACGCGCAGGCGGATGGTGACGGGCTTGCCGATCAGCCCGTAGGCCGGCGCTTCCTCGATCACCAGCCGGCGATCCCAGTCCTGGGCCTGCCCGGTCAGCAGCACATGCACCGGCGCCGGGGCCGAGGCCGGGACCATCGGCGCATCATGGGCCAGCCCGTCGGTGACGGCGATCACCCCGGCCAGCCGGGCCTGCGGCTCGGCCGCCAGCGCACGGGTCAGCGCGGTGCCGGCCTGGGTGCCGTCCGGGTCGTCGCCCACGGTCACGCGGCGGATTTCCGTATCGGGCAGGGCGGAAAGCTGGCGGGTCAGTTCCTCGACGGCGGCATCGGTCTGTTCGGCCCGGCCCGGCAGCGACTGGCTGGCGCTGCGGTCGTCGAGCAGGATCACGATGTCCGACAACTTGTGGCGGATGCCCGATTCCAGCGCCGGCCCGGCCAGCGCCGCCGCCGCCGCCAGCCCGGCGATGCCGCGCCAGGCCCAGCCACGCAGGCCGCGCCACAACGACCACAGCGCCACCAGCAGCGCCAGCGCCGCAAGCCCGCCGACCAAGGGCCAGGGCAGCAGCGGATCGAAGGCAAGGCCACTCATTGCACGACCTCCTCCTGCCGCAGCCGCTCCAGCAGGGCGGGCACATGCACCTGGTCGGATTTGTAGTTCCCGGTCAGCACATACATGATCAGGTTGACGCCGAAGCGATAGGCCATCTCGCGCTGCCGCTCGCCCTCGAAGCCCGAGCCGATGCTGAACATGGGCAGGCCGTTCTCATCCATCGCCCAGGCCTCGGCCCAGGCATTGCCGCCGATGATGACCGGCGAGACGCCGTCGTTGAGATTGCGGAAGGGCACGCCCTCGGCCGCCTGGGCATCGGCGGGGGGCGCCTCGGCCCAGACCTCGCGGCCCTGGTAGCGGCCGGGAAAATCCCTGAGCAGGTAGAAGCTGCGGGTGATGACGTGATCGGCGGGGATCGGCGCCAGCGGCGGGATGTCCAGCGGCGCCGCCAGCCCCTGAAGCGCGGCGCCGCCGTCCGGCCCGCCCAGCCCGGCGATGTCGCCGTCGCGGGTGTCGAAGAGGATCATCCCGCCCGAGCGCAGGAAATGGTTCAGCCGGACATAGGCCTGGGGCGAGGGCGGGGCCTGCGCCTCGGTCACCGGCCAGTAAAGGAAGGTCAGCAGCGACAGGTCGTCCCGTTCGGGGTCGATGCCGATGGGCGTGCCCGGCTCGACCGTGGTGCGGGCGGTCAGGACATGGGACAGGCCGCGCAGCCCCGCTTCCGAAGCGGCATCGACCTCGGCATCGCCGGTGATCACATAGGCCAGCGCCACCTCGTCGGCGGCGCGCATCAGATGGGGGTCGGGCGGGGCCGCGGGATCGTCCTGCGCCCAAAGCGCGCCGGCCCAGATCAGCGCGGCCAGGGTCAGAAGCCACCTCATGCCGTCGCCCCCTGCCTGCCGCGCGCCAGCCAGGCGCTGCCAAGCGCATCCAGCGCGAAAAGGACCGCCGCCAGCGCGACCAGCCAGCCGCGCAGGTCGAGGCCCGGCGCCTCGGCCGCGCGCTCGATGCGGGCGCCGGGCCAGTCGGCGGGCGACATCGGCC
>NZ_VCBQ01000115.1:0-14769 GCF_006386455.1 Paracoccus sp. FO-3
AACCCCAGCCGTCGCGCAAACCGGGGGCTGGAAGGGGCGCGCGCGCCCCTTATCGGTGACGGACCGCTCTTATGACGGCGGGTTGGCCGAGCTTTTCACCCGAGCATTGAAGCGCGCGATCTCGCGCGGCTCGGCAGCCTGCCCGGTATAGATTTCGACATAGGTGGGGATGCGCGCGAGCCGGGTATCCACCTCTTCCTGCGCGCGCATCGAGATATAGCCGATCTGGGTCAGGTAGATGGTGCGCGCCCGGACGTCGGCGCCCTGTTCCTGGTGGCCCCAGCGCATCAGCATCTCGCGCAGGGCCGACAGCCGGGTTTCGTCCGCGGCGGCGACGCGGGCGCCGACCTTGTCGTCCTGCAAGGCCCAGCTGCGCACGGCGAATTCCAGCTTGCTGTCGAAGATGCCGCAAAGAAAGCAGGCCAGCACGTTCAGCATCGCCTCGGCCGGGCTCTCGGCATATTCCTGCGTCGCGCGGACCAGCGGCGCGGTCGTCCTTTCCTCCCAGCCGTCGATCAGCGCGGTCAGCAGCGCCTCGCGATCCTCGAAGAACCAGTAGAAGCTGGTGCGGGACAGGTTCAGATGCTTGGCCAGGGGCTGGATCTTGACCGCGTCGATGCCGCCGTCGATCAGCGCCTGATAGCCGGTTTCAAGCCAGCCCTCGCGCGACCCGCGCCATCCAGTTTCAGCCGTTGCTGCACGATTTCTCATGTCCCAGCCCTAGCCCGCCCCGCGATTCGCTGCAAGGAAAAATGTCCTGGAATGATCCCGTCATGTTCATGTTTGATTTTTTAATTGACACAGATGAACATTACTTTGATCCTGAGATGCGACTCCCCACCTTTCACAGGCAGATCCGATGTCGAACGATCCCCTCCTGCAGCCCTATCGGCTGAAGCACCTGACGCTTCGCAACCGCATCATGATCACCAGCCACGAGCCGGCCTATCCCGAGGACGGCATGCCCAAGGACCGCTACCGCGCCTATCACGTCGAGCGCGCCAGGGCCGGCGTGGCGCTGACCATGACCGCGGGCTCGGCCTCGGTCTCGCGCGACAGCCCGCCGGTGTTCAACAACATCCTGGCCTGGAAGGACGAGGTGGTCGGCTGGATGAAGAAGCTGGCCGACGAATGCCACGACCACGGTTGCGCGGTGATGATCCAGCTGACCCACCTGGGCCGGCGCACGCGCTGGGACAAGGCCGACTGGCTGCCGGTGATCTCGCCGGGGCATGAGCGCGAGGCGGCCCACCGCGCCTTTCCCAAGAAGATGGAGGACTGGGACATCGAACGGGTCATCGGCGACTATGTCGATGCGGCCGAGCGGATGAAGGCGGCGGGGCTGGACGGGATCGAGATCCAGGCCTACGGCCACCTGATGGACCAGTTCTGGTCGCCGCTGACCAACGACCTGGACGGGCCCTATGGCGGCAGCCTGGACAACCGGCTGCGCTTCACCTTCGACGTGCTGCGCGGCATCCGCGAACGCTGCGGCGAGGATTTCATCCTGGGCGTGCGCTATACCGGCGACGAGGACCTGCCCGGCGGGCTGACCGCCGAGGACGGGATCGAGATCTCGCGCCGGCTGAAGGACAGCGGGCTCGTGGATTTCCTGAACGTGGTCAAGGGCCATATCGACACCGATGCGGGCATCACCGACACCATCCCGATCCAGGGCATGAGGAACGCCCCGCACCTGGAATTCGCGGGCGCCATCCGCAGGGCCACGAATTTCCCCACCTTCCACGCGGCCAAGATCCCCGACGTGCCGACCGCGCGCCATGCCATCGCCGCCGGGCTCTTGGACATGGTCGGCATGACGCGGGCGCATATGGCCGACCCGCACCTGGTCCGCAAGGTGATCGAGGGGCGCGAGGACGACATCCGCCCCTGCGTCGGCGCGAACTACTGCCTCGACCGCATCTACCAGGGCGGCATGGCCTTCTGCCTGCACAATGCCGCGACCGGGCGCGAAGAGACCATGCCCCACGCCATCCCCGCCGCGCCGGTCAAGAAGCGCATCACCATCGTCGGCGCCGGTCCGGGGGGCATGGAGGCCGCCCGCGTCGCCGCCGAGCGCGGCCATGCGGTGACGGTCTTCGAGGCCGCCGACCAGCCCGGCGGCCAGATCCGCCTGACCGCGCAGGACGAGCGCCGGCGCGAGATGATCTCGATCATCGCCTGGCGGCAGGCGATGTGCGACAAGCACGGCGTCCAGTTCCGCTTCAACACCTTCGCCGAGATGGAGGATGTGCTGGCCACCGAGCCGGACGAGGTCGTCATCGCCACCGGCGGCCTGCCGCATACCGAGGTGCTGGAGCAGGGCAACGACCTTGTCTGTTCCGCCTGGGACATCCTGTCGGGCGACGTGAAGCCGGGCCGCAACGTGCTGATCTTCGACGACGCGGGCGACCATGCGGCGCTGCAGGCCGCCGACCTGATCTCGGCCACCGGCGCCGCGGTCGAGATCGTGACTCCGGACCGCAGCTTCTCGCCCGAGGTGATGGCGATGAACCTGGTGCCCTATATGCGCAACCTGCAAAAGCGCGACACCACCTTCACCGTCACCTGGCGGCTCATGTCGGTGGCGCGCGAGGGCAACCAGCTGCGTGCGCGCCTGGGCAGCGATTACGGCGATTTCACCCGTGAGCGCATCGTCGATCAGGTCGTCGTCAACCATGGCACAAGGCCGCTGGACGACCTGTATTTCGAGCTGAAGCCGCTGGCCTCGAACCTGGGCGAGGTCGATTACGAGGCCCTGACCACCGGCGGGTTGCAAGAGGTCCGCAAGAACCCCGAGGGCCGCTTCCGCCTTTACCGCATCGGCGACGCGGTGGCGGCGCGCAACACCCATGCGGCGATCTACGACGCGCTGCGGCTGGTCAAGGATCTGTGAGGCGAGGCATCCGGCCGCGACCGGCTTCGCGGCGCGGCCGGAAGATGGCGACAGCGACGGGGGATATCAGCATGGCACGAGCCCAAGCCCTGCGGGACTTTCGCGATCCGGCCCTGCCGGCGATTCAGGCATCCGCATCGCTCTGCCGCATCGCCGGGGCGCTTGGGGCCGAGGGCCAGGCCGGCGCCGGCCCGGCAGCGCAGCCGGCCCGCAGCTGGCTGGCGCCGGCGCGGGACCACCCGTTGCCAAGGCGGACCTGGCCGTCCTCCGGGCGCTGTCGCCGCTGCTGTGCTGGCGCCGGCGCAACGGCGCCCCCAACGCCAGCGCGAATGTCGCGGACAGCCCCGCCAATGCCATGCGGCTGCGCCCCGGCAGCATCGACGAGCGCTGCGGCCTGTGGCCGGGCCTCGGCCTGGTCGCCCCGCACACGCGCCATCCCGACCACCGGCACGCGCCCGAGGAGACCTACCCGGTCCTCTCGCCCGGCCAGTTCCGCAAGGACGGCTGGGGCCGGGTCCGGCCGGGCGGCGGCTTCTTCGTCCCCCCGAACGCCCCCCGCGTCCTGCGATCGGGCGGGCAGCCCCTGTTCGCGGTCCGGGCCGGGTGACGTCGCAGGGCGGGCACGGTCCGGCGCCTTACTCGCCGCGCTCCTCAAGCCATTTGCGCATCATGGCGATCTCGGCCTCCTGGGCCTTGATGACCTCTTCGGCCAGCTTGCGCACCTCGGGGTCCGAGCCGTGCTCAAGCACGATCCTGGCCATGTCGATGGCGCCCTGGTGATGCGGGATCATGCCGCGCATGAAATCGACATCGGCATCGCCGGTATGCTCGATCATCATGTCGTCATGCATCCGCTCCATCGCCGCGACATAGGCCTGGGTCGCGGCGCCGTCGGCATCGGCGTGCATGTGATCGCCATGGGCGTCGCCATCCTGCGCAAGGGCAAGCCCGGCCGAGATCGCGAGGGCGCCCGCGGCAAGGATCGGTGCCAGCCGGTTCATCCGACCCTCCTGCGGCCGCGTCGGGTGGGGGTGATGGCCTTGACGCGCGAAGTTCATGAGAAAACCCTCCTGCGTTGCGTTCCAGCCTACAGGAATAGGGCTTTCCACCCCCGGAAGGTCAAGGGCCGGCCGCAGGGATCTGCGGCGGGCAGGCCGGAAAACGGCTTGACAGAATCACACGCGATAGCAAGGTTTCGTATCTGAAATATCGTATACGAAAATAAGGCCCCCAAAGAACCCGAGCCTGTTTGGGGAGATGCAGCCGCCCATACGGGACAGAACCAAGCGGCGCCCTGTCCCGATCAATCGCCGCATGCAGGGAGAAAGAACGTGCAAAGACTACTCGCTTCCACCGTTTTGGCCGCCGGTTTCCTTGGCGGGGCCTGGTCGGCCTCGGCGCAGGATTGCGGCAACGTGACGCTTGCGCTCCACAACGTCCAAAGCGCCGAGCTGCTGACCTATGTCGACAAGTTCATCCTTGAGAACGGCTATGGCTGCAGCGTCGAGACCATCCCCGGCGACACCGTGCCCTCGACCACCTCGATGGTCGAGAAGGGCTCGCCCGACGTTTCGTCCGAGACCTGGGTGGACCTGCTGCCCGAAATCGTGCCGCGCGGGCTGGAGGAGGGCAAGATCGTCTATGGTGCGCCGGCCTTGCCCGACGGCGGCATCCAGGGCTGGTGGATTCCCAAATACCTTGCCGATGCGCATCCCGACATCAAGACGGTCGAGGATGCCCTGGCCCATCCCGAGCTTTTCCCCGACCCGGAAAACCCCGACAGGGGCGTGATCTTCAACGGCGCCGAAGGCTGGGGCGCCACGGTCGTCACCGCGCAGCTGTTCAAGGCCTACGAGGCCGAAAGCAAGGGGTTCAACCTGATGCGGCCGGGCTCGGCCGCCGGCCTCGATGGCGCCATCGCCAGGGCCTATGAGCGGCAGGAGGGCTTCATCACCTATTACTGGGCGCCGACCGCGCTGCTGNAAATACGAGCTGGTGCTGCTGGAAGCCTCGCAGGAACACGATCCGGCCGAATGGAAGCGGTGCATCACCAGCCTCGACTGCCCCGATCCCAAGGTCACGGCCTGGCCGGTCGATACGGTGATGACGGTCTTGACCAAGGATTTCGCCGACCGCACCAGCCCCCAGATCCTGGACTATTTCAACACCCGCGGCTGGAGCAACGAAACCGTGGCCAAGCTGATGGCCTGGCAGGCAGAGAGCCAGGCCATGGGCGAGGATGGCGCGATCCACTTCCTTGAGGAAAACAAGGACATGTGGACGAAATGGGTGCCGGCCGAGGTCGCGGAAAAGATCGAAGCCGCGCTTTGATCGCTCCCGCCGCGCGGCCGCGCCGAGCGGCCCGGCGGATCGGGGGCCGCGAATGAAAACCCTCGGTTCGCCCGGACATTCCTCGGGCGAACCGAACCCTCTCTGTCCCAACCCATCCCGACACAATTGCCTCAGGAGAAACAGGAATGGCGTTCAAGCGAATGATCCATGCCGTCGATACGCATGCCGGAACGCCGATGCGGGTGATTACCGGGGGCGTTCCGCATATCCCTGGAAACTCGGTCTACGAGAAGATGAAATGGCTGGAGGCCAATGACGACCAGCTGCGCAAGCTGATGCTGCGCGAGCCGCGCGGCTATTCGGCGCATTGCTGCAACATCATCGTGCCGCCCTCGCATCCCCAGGCGGATGCCGGATACATCATCATGGAGCAGATCGAATATCCGGTCATGTCCGGCGGCAACACCATCTCGGTCGTCACGGTGCTGCTGGAAATGGGCCTGCTGCCGATGAAGGAGCCCATGACCGAACTGGTGCTGGAGGCGCCTGCGGGGCTGATCCGGGTCCGCGCCGAATGCGCGGGCGGCAAGGTCAAGAGCGTGACCTTCCGCAACGTGCCGGCCTTCGCCGCCCATCTGGACGCCGAGATCGAGGTGCCGCATCTGGGCAAGGTCCGCGTCGATGTCGGCTGGGGCGGCATGTTCTATGCCATTGCCGATGTCCGGCAGTTTCCCGGCCTCGAGCTCATCCCCCAGCATGGCCGTGAGATCGCCCGCATCTCGGCGATGATCCGGCAGGCGGCGATCGAGCAGCTTCCGGTCGAGCATCCCGATTATCCGGGCGTGGGCATCACCATCTCGCAGCTTTCCGAGCCGACGGACGATCCGAACGCGGATTGGAGGAACGCCGTCACCATGGCCTCGGGGGATTTCTCCTGGGACAATCCCGCGACCTGGACCGGCGCGCTGGACCGCTGCCCCTGCGGCACCGGCACCTGCGCCAAGATGGCGGTGCTGCATGCCAAGGGCGAGTTGCCGCTGGACCAGAGCTTCCGCCACCAGAGCATCCTGGGCAATGTCTATACCGGGCGGCTGGTCGAGGAGACCGAGATCGCGGGCCGGCGCGCCGTCGTGCCGGAAATCTCGGGGACCAGCTGGATCTACGGGCTCAACACGCTGGTGCTGGATCATGACGATCCCTTCACCGAAGGCTTCACCGTCGGCGATACCTGGGCATAGCTCCGGCCGCCGCGGAGGGCTCGATGCCCTTCGTCATTCGAGAGCGTCCATGGAGTGCAAGGCAAGAAGTAATATCAAGTTCTTGCCCTATAAACCCTCGAAACTCTTGCAATCGAGGGACCGATGCGCGGGTCCGCAAAGCTGCGGCATGGCGACGGTTCAGCCGATCGCGTCCACTGCGGCCGGCGGGTCCATATGCATGTCCCGGAACAGGCGCGGGGTGATGCCGAAGCGGCGCTCGAAGGCTTGCACGAACCGCGGGGCCGGGGACAGGCCGACCTGCGCGGCGACGGTCTTCAGCGGCAGCCCGCGGGACAGGAGCATGCGCGCGGCATCCAGCCGGGCGGTCTCGACGAAGCGGGCCGGGGTCTCGCCCGTCGCCGCGGTGAACTTGCGGTGGAAGCTGCGCTCGGACAGCCCGGCGCGGGCGGCCAGCGACGGCACGTCCAGGGGCGCGTCGAGGTTCGCCTGCATCCAGCCGATCAGATCCCCGAACGGGTTGTCGCCCCGCGCCTGGGCCCTGAGAAGGGGGCTGAACTGCGACTGGTAGCCGGGCCGCCGGGCATAGAGGACCAGCCGCTTGGCCACCTCGCCGGCGATCCCCGCGTCGAGGTCATGCGCGACCATCGCCAGCGCCATGTCGATGCCGGTCGTCACCCCCGCCGAGGTCCAGAGCCTGCCTTCGGCCAGGTAAAGCGCCTCGGGTTCGACCGCGACCCCGGGAAAGGCCCGCGCGAAGGCTTCGCAGGCGTCCCAATGCGTGGCGACCCGGTGCCCGTCGAGCAGCCCCGACGCGGCCAGGACGAAGCCGCCGGTGCAGACCGAGCCGAAGCGCCCGGCCTCTGCCGTCAGCCGCGGAAGCATGGAGCGCAGGACGGGGTCGGCCATCGCCTGCAGCAGGGGCTCCCGTTCGGCGCCCACCACCAGCACGGTCCCGGCTTTCCCCGGCAGTTCGGCGATGGGGCGGGTTTCCAGGGCGATGCCGCTGCTGCTGTCGACGGCCCCGCCCTGGGCCGACAGGGGCACGACCTTGTAGAATGCCGGCCTGCCGCGTTGGCCCAGGGCGCGATTGGCGCCGTTGAAGACCGATGCCGGCCCCGAAATGTCCAGCAGTTCGAAACCCGGATAAAGGATGAAGGCGACCTGGTGCATTGGCCGAAAATACGGCATTTCTGTCATTTCTGCCAGAGGCGCACCTTGCTATCCTTGCCCCATCGCCGAAAGCTGACCGCCACCGCGCAGGAAGGAGCAACCGGCATGAGCGACCTGCAGCCTGACCGCCCGGCACGGCCCAGCAAGCCGATGAAACGTCGCCTCGTCCTGGTGGCCATCCTGGGACTGGCCGTTCTCTCGACGGCGGGCTTCGGCCTCTGGATCGCCTCGCTGCCGCCCGCATCCGTGGCCCTGGCCCCGCCGGTGCCGCAAGCGGAAAGGGGCGCCCTGCTCGCGGCGCTGAAGCCGAAGCGCCCCCGTCCCCTGATCGCCATCGTCGGGATCAACGATGCGACCGAGACCACCGATTACCTGCTGCCCCCTGGCATCCTGAAGCGCGCCGATGTGGCCGAGGTGGTCTCGCTTGCCACCGGCCCCGGCCCGGTGCGGCTGTTTCCCGCGCTGACCGTGCAGCCCGACATGACCATCGCGGACTTCGACGCCGCGCATCCGCAGGGCGCGGATCACGTGATCGTCCCCGCCATGAGCCGCGACGACGACCCCGTGGTGACGGGCTGGCTGCGGGATCAGGCGAGGAAGGGCGCGGTGATCGTCGGCATCTGCGCCGGCGCCAAGGTCGTCGCTGCCGCCGGATTGCTGAAGGGCAAGCGCGCGACGACGCATTGGTATTACCTGGACCGGCTGCGGAAGATCGACCCGACCATCACGCATGCCCCCGACCGGCGGATGGTGGCGGATGGCGGCGTGGTGACGACGACCGGCATCACCGCCTCGATGCCGATGATGCTGACCCTGGTCGAGGCCATCGCGGGCCGGGCCAGGGCGGAAGCCGTCGCCCGCGATCTCGGCATCGCCCGATGGGACGCACGCCATGCCAGCGGCGCCTTCGCGCTGAGCCGGCCTTTCGCGGTGACAGTTCTGGCCAACCGGCTGGCTTTCTGGAACCATGAGGAGTTGGGCATCGCCCTTGCACCGGGCATGGACGAGGTCTCGCTGGCGTTGGCAGCCGATGCCTGGTCGCGGACCTATCGGTCGACGGTGACGGCATATGCCCCGAGCGGCACGGTCGAGACCCGGAACGGCATCCGCCTCATCCCCGACCGGCAGGGCACGGACGGACCGGAAGCGAGGCGTGTCCCCATCTTTCCCGAGAGCCCGCCCGCCGAGGCCCTCGACCGGACCCTTGCAGCGATCGCCGCGCGTTACGGTGCAGGCACCGCCGACGCGGTGGCCATGCAACTGGAATATCCAAGGTAGACACGGAGGACACCATGCCCAGCACCATCCGACTGCACCGCGTCATCGCGGCCAGGCCCGAAAAGCTTTATCGCGCCTTCATCGAGCCGGACGCGGTGGCAAGCTGGCTGCCACCCTACGGCTTTCTCTGCACCGTCCACGAACTGGAGGCGAAGGTCGGCGGCCATCACCGCATGTCGTTTCGCAACTTCACCACCGGCCAGAGCCATTCCTTTGGCGGCACCTATCTGGAACTGATCCCCGGCCAGCGCCTCGTCTATACCGACGGGTTCGACGACCCCAACCTGCCGGGCGAGATGAAGGTCACGGTGGACCTGAAACAGGTCTCCGTCGGCACAGAGATCACCATCGAGCAGCAGGGCGTGCCGGACGTGATCCCCGCCGAGGCCTGCTATCTCGGCTGGCAGGATTCGCTGCGCAAGCTGGCGAAGCTGGTCGAGCCCGAGATCAACCAATAGGCGCGGGCCGCCCGGCCCGGCGATCCCATCACGCGGAGCCTTCCGATGACGCCCACCATCACCGCCTTTGCGCAATCCCCGGATCGCGGCCAAGGGCTGGCGCGGGACATGCGCGTCCGCTGGGCGCTGGAGGAGGTCGGCCAGCCCTACCACACCCGGCTGGTGTCCTTCGACGAGATGAAGCGGCCCGCGCATCTGGCGCTTCACCCCTTCGGGCAGATCCCGACCTATGAGGAAGGCGACCTCGCGCTGTTCGAATCCGGCGCCATCGTGCTGCATATCGCCGGGCGCCATCCGGGCCTACTGCCCGAGGACGCGAACGCGCGGGCGCGGGCGATCATGTGGATCTTTGCCGCGCTCAACACCATGGAGCCGCCCATCGTCGAGCACGAACAGGCGCGTTACCATGAACACGACAAGCCCTGGCACCGGGCCCGCCTTCCCCTGCTGGAAAAACGCATCCATGGCCGGCTGGAACAACTGTCCAACCGGCTCGGCGATGCCGACTGGCTTGACGGCGCCTTCAGCGCCGGCGACCTGCTGATGGTGACAGTGCTGCGCAGGCTGGAGGGCAGCGGCATGCTGGACGCATTTCCGAACCTCTGCGCCTATGTCGCGCGCGGCAAGGCGCGTCCCGCCTATCAGCGCGCCTTCGACGCGCAGCGGGCGGTGTTCACGGCATCGAATGGCTGAGCAGGGACCGCTTGCGGCAGGATCACGGCGGGCTGAACCAACGGCCAGGGAGGATATGCAGCATGGCGAAATTCCTCTTCGGAATGAACCTGTCGCTGGACGGCTATGTCGATCACGACGCCTTCGTGCCCGATCCGGTGCTGTTTCACCATTGGACCGGGCAGGTGCGCGGCCTGGCCGGCAGCCTCTACGGCCGCCGCATCTACGAGGTGATGCGCTGTTGGGACGAGGACCATCCCGAATGGAGCGCCGAGGACCGCGCCTTCGCGGATGCCTGGCGGCGCCAGCCGAAATGGGTGGTCTCGCGCTCGCTGACCTCGGTCGGTCCCAATGCGACGCTGGTTGCGGATGACATCGAGGCGCGGATCCGCCGCCTCAAGGCGGAACGCGCCGGAGAGATCGACGTCGCCGGGCCGGAGCTGGCGCAAAGCCTGGGCGAGTGGGGGCTGATCGACGAATATCGGCTCTATTTCCACCCGGTCGTGCTGGGCCGCGGCAAGCCGTTCTTCGCCGGCCCCCGGCCCCCGCTGCGCCTTGTCGCCAGCGACCGCATCGGCGGAGAGGTGATCCGGCTGACATACGCGCCCGCCTAGCGCGGCGGGGAGTTGCCCCGGCCGGACACGCGTGCGTCGCCGGTCCGTGCCGGCGGAGCTATCTTGCCGCGATGGCGGCGCCTTGCGCCAGCCTGACGGGGGCGGGGCTGCTCTATTGGCCCGAGGCGACGCCGCCCTGGCCCGCCACCCGCTTCGGGCCGCTGCGGCCGGCCCATGCCACCGGCATCCTCTTCGGCTTTGGCGGCAATGCGCTGATCCCGGCCTTGTTCCATGTCGTCCAGCGCAACGCGCGCGCGCGGCTGCCGGGGGCCCTGGGTGCTGCTGCAGGGCTACAACCTGTTCTGCTGCCGGGGCGGTCACGGGCTGTCTGACGGGCGCAACCCACGCTGAACGGCGGCGGGCACAAGGTGCGCGACGACGCCACGCTGCGTTTCATGTTCGTCGCGGCGGCGTTCTACGGGCTCTTGGCCTTCGAGGGCTCGTTCCTGGCGATCCGGCCGGTCAACGCGCTGTCGCGTTGCACCGACTGGACTGTGGGGCACGTCCATTCCGGCACGCTTGGCTGGCTGGCGATGATCATCTTCGGCTCGCTTTATACGCTGGTGCCCCATCTGGCCGGGCAGGACGGGATGCGCTGGCCGCGGGCGGTCGAGCGGCATTTCCGACTGGGGGTGCCGGCGACGCTGGTCCATGTCGTCGCCATATGGAACGCGGGCGTCCCCCAGGGGCTGATGTGGCGCACCATGACGCAGGTGGCGCGCGGTCCCACGGCTTCCTGCAATCGGTGATGGCGATGGCGCCCTATGACCTGCTGCGCACCTTCGGCGGCGCGCTGTTCCTGCTTGGGGTGCTGATCTGCGTGGCCAATACCCTCGACCTTCCGCCAGCGCCGCGCGCGGGAGCAAGTCCACGCGACCATGGCGGCGGAGGAGCGCGATGCTGAGGCTGCATTGCAGCCTGGAAAAGCTGTCCATGGGGCTGGTGGCGGGGATCATCGTCGCGGCCTCGACCGGCGGCATCGTCGAGATCGCGCCGCTTTTCACCATCCAGCGCACGGTCGAGATCCCCGCGGATCTGCGCCGCCGACGCCGCTGGAACTGGGGCGCGAGATCCACATGCGCGAGGGCTGCCATTGCCTGCCACAGCCAGATGATCCGCACCCCGGCCGATGAGATCGACCGCCACGGCCCCTATTTCATCGTGGGCGAAAGCGCCTGGGATTTCCCGACGCCGTGGGGATCGAAACGCACCGGGCCGGATATCGTCCGGCTGGGGGGCAAGTATTCCGACGACTGGCGCGTCGCGCGCGCGAGGTGGTGCCGGCCTCGATCATGCCGGCCTGTCCCTGGCTGATGCGGCCGCTGGAGATCGCCGTGCTGGCGCGGCTCGGCGTGCCCTATGACGACGGGATGGTCGCCCATGCCGCCCGCGACGCCGCTGGGCAGGCCATGCCCGACGGCGACGCGGCGGGTTTCGCGGAACGCCACGGCGACCGGCCGCCCATCCGCGCCTTCGACGGCGATCCGGGGCGGCTGACGGAGATGGATGCGCTGGCCGCCTATCTGCAATCCCTGGGCCGGCTGACCGGGGTCGCCAGCGGGAAGGGCGGGTGATGGCGCTGCATGATTTCCTGGTCCTGATGGCCAAGACCTTCGGGCTTTTTGGATGATGGGTTTCTTCGGCGTGGCTTTGTGGCTGGCCTGGCGCCCCTCGGCGCGGCAGGGGGCCGGGGATGAGCGGCAAGCAAGAGATCGACCCCGTCACCGGCTACGAGACCACCGGCCATGACTGGAACGGCATCAAGGAGCTGAACACGCCCTTTCCGCGCATCGTGATCTGGGCGCCGGCGCTGAGTTTCGCCTATTCGGTCGTCGCCTGGGTGCTGCTGCCCGCCTGGCCCCTGGGCCGCGACTATACCCGCGGCCTACTGGGCATCGACCAAGGCCACCGAGACCGAGGCCGGCCATGCCTGCATGACCGCCCTGTGCGCGGGCTGGAAGGACCGCTTCGCCACGGGCGATTTCAAGGCGCTGGCGGCGGATGCCGGTCTGATGACCGTGGCCCGCCCGGCGGCAGCGCGGCTCTTTGCCGACAATTGCGCCGCCTGCCACGGCGCCGAGGGGCAGGGCAGGGACGGCCATGGCGGCACGGGTTTCCCGGCGCTGGACGACGGCGACTGGCTGCGGTCCACGGACCCCGCCGATATTGCCCAGCTGATCTGCGTCGGCGTCAACAACAACCACCCCGAGACGAATAGCGTCCAGATCATGGGTTTCGGCCGCGACGGGATGCTGTCGCGCGCGGAGATCGAGCAGCTGGTGCCCTATGTCATCGCCTTCGACGGCACCGCCGATCCCGACATCCCCGCCGCGACGCTGTTCGCCGACAACTGCGCCTCGTGCCATGGCGAGCGGGGCGAGGGCGGCATGAGCCTCGGTGCGCCCTCATAGGCCGACGAGCAATGGATCTATGGCGGCACGCCCGCCGCCATCTGCGCCACGCTGATGAACGGCCGCGCCGGGGTCTTGCCGGCATGGGAAGGCCGGCTGACCGAGGTCGAGCGCAACCTGCTGGCGCTTTACGTCGCCGGCCTGCCGGGGGCGCAAAGGCGGCTAGCGATCTGTGCCGCGGCCGTGGCGCTGCTGGTCTTTGCCGCCGCCAATGTCCATCTGGTCGCCGTGGCCTTTCGCTCGCAGCCGGAATGCGCCGCGATCTCGCCCGACCGGCACAACTGTTAGGGGCGTTAATGCTGGAACCCCTTCCCATGCGGCGCGCGTCCCCGCGGCCCCAGGACACGCTGGCCCGCAACCTGTCCGCGCGGTTGGCGCTGGACTGCCTTGCGGCGGGCTGGCGCGATTTCCGCCGCAACCCCCTGGCCAACCTTGGGGTAGCGCTGTTCCTGCTTTCGGTCGCGGCGGTCTGGACCCTGTGGCATTTCTGCCTGATATACTTGGTGCTGCCCGCGCTGGCGGGCGCATGATCCTGGGGCCTGTCCTGGCCATCGGGCTTTCGCGCGCTGGCACGGGGCGAAGGCGCGTATCTGGCCGACATGCGCCATTCCCGCGCCGCTGCGGGCGCGCAGCTTGCCTGTGCGGGACTGCTTCTGTGCCTGCTGCTGTTCTGGCTGCGCACGGCGGACCTGCTTTACGCGCTGTTCTTCTGGCTGCGATCCTATCCGGGGGCGGGCGAGGCGCTGGCCGACACCTTCACCACCCTGCGCGGCTGGATGCTGCTGCTGACCGGCAGACTGGTCGGTGGGCTGTTCGCGGGCTTCGCCTTCGCCATCGCCTTTATGCCCTGCCGATGCTGATGTCCGAGCGGCGCGATGCGCTGACCGCGCCGGGGTTCAGCTTTGCGATGCTGGCGCGCAATCCCGGCCCCTCGCTGGCCTGGGGCGCGATCGTCACGCAGGGCATCGCGCACAGCGTCGCGACCGGGCTTCTGGAGCTGATCCTGATCTTGTCCCGGGCCACGGCACCTGGCACCTTTTCCGTGCCATCCTGGGGGATCGGGCATGAGCCTGGCCCTGCTGATCCCGCTGTCGCTGGCCATGGGCCTTTCGGGGCTTGCGGCTTTCCTGGGGGCGCTGCGCAACCGCGAGTTCAAGGGTCTGGATGGGGCGGCATGGCGCGTCCTGATGACCGGCGACGAAGGGGGAAGGCGGGCACGGCGCCCCTGCGGCCGAAGCTGAGCAAGCCGAGCGGATCGAGATTGCCGACGGCCGCTTCGTCGTCGGCGCGGACCTGCTTGCCGCGGCTTTCGGCAGCCGGCCGAAGCCACGCGAGCCCTGATCCGCGACGGCGGCACCACCAGCCGCACCGAGCGCGGCACAGGCAGCGACATCGGCCTGCACCGCCTGACCTTCCATCACGACGGCCACATCTTCAGGATCGTCATCGATGCCGAGGACCGCATCGCGAAGCGCCTGCGCTTCGTCATGCCTACCCGCAAGCCAGCGGCCGGGAACGGGCGATAAAGTGCCTCTGGCAGAGAATTTTGCGTCTCGGCCATCGCGTTTCCCGTCGCGACCTGCCGGAGAGGTTGATGATTTTTAGGTAAATTGATTCATGCAAATAATATTTTGAGATAAATATCTTCAGTCATTTCGAGGATTTTTCACCCTCGTCTATCGGCGATCCCGACTGTCAGCCGTGCCTGGTCCTCCTCGATTGGAAAGACAAGGCGCGCGCATCGCCGGCACCGTCGGC
>NZ_VCBQ01000116.1:0-14732 GCF_006386455.1 Paracoccus sp. FO-3
GCTGGCGTGCTGCGGCGGCCGGATCGTTGATCGCAAAGACTTCGGCGCAGGGGCCTGAAGGATGACCCGACCGCGCCGCCCCGCGCCTTGAACGCGGGACGGCGCCTTGGCCGTCGGCAGATCGCCCCCTTGCCGCGACGGCCCGTCCCGGCCGATGCGGGAATGCATATCACGCAGCCCGCCTTCGGCTGGCATATGCGCCAAGGAGCGCGTTAACCCACCGGGATCGCTTATCTTTTAAAAAGAACTGTTCAGTTTTTCCGCTTGTCATGATGCTCATATCTTTTAGACAAAATTGGTCGGCGCCCTGTTGGCCCGATACTGCGCGTCGCGGCTCTTGACGGATCGCCCCGGCCTTGGGGCCGGCAATGCCGATCCCAGCGATGGTCTTCGTCTGCCTGGAAGCCGGACACGCGGGGTAACCGATTACGCGGCCCCCGGCAGGGGCTCGTATCTGAGTGGTGAGTGTTAAAATGTCTTTCAATCATGCCGGCGACAATCATTGCGGTCCCGCCGGACCCGACTGCGAGAAGATGATCTTCCTGGGAAAGCTTCCCGACATGGACCCCTGGGAGCTGGTCCCCGGCGCCGGAAGGGCCAGCACGATATTGGCCGGCGCCAGCTTCGGATCGCAGGCGGACCCGCTGTCGCGCCAGCTAGTCGAGGTCAGCGCCGTGGACCTGGACCAGGACGGCATCATCCGCACCAACGGCCCCTTCGGCTTTCTGGCCGAGCCGATCCGCCACGATGCCGACGGCGACGGCAATATCGCCAGCTACAAGGTCGACTCGACCTTCGTCGTCAAGAACACCGCCGTCACCTTCGCCAATCCCGACGGCAGCCAGGAGACGCTGGTCCTGCCGGTCCGCATCATGCAGGACACCGCCGGCAACGCCTTCCTGATGCCGCCGCCCAAGGGCGCCTCGCTGCAAGAGGTCGAGGCGCTGACCACGCGGCCCATCGTCTCGGTCTCGTTTCCCGCCGGGGCCGGCAATTACGCGCTGGACTACCACGGCATCTTCACCGACCGGCATTGCTTTCCCTGTTTCGTCCGCGGAACGCTGATCGAAACCGAACAGGGGCCGCGGCCGGTCGAGGAACTGACCCCCGGCATGCTGGTCGTGACCAGCGACAACGGCTTGCAGCCGGTGCGCTGGATCGGCTCGCGCGTGCTGGGCAGCAAGGCGCTGGACGCCAGTCCCAACCTGCGCCCGATCCGCATCAGGGCCGGCGCGCTCGGCAAGGGGCTGCCCTTGCGCAACCTGGTCGTCTCGCCCCAGCACCGGGTGCTGGTGCGTTCCAGAATCGCGCTGAAGATGTTCGGCACGCCCGAGGTTCTGGTCGCCGCCAAGCAGCTTTTGCAGANCGGCATCGACATCGCCGACGACCTGCCCTCGGTCGAATATTTCCACTTCCTCTTCGACCAGCACGAGATCGTCCTGTCCGAGGGCGCCGAGACCGAATCGCTTCATACCGGGCCCGAGGCGCTGAAATCCGTCGGCCGCCAGGCCCAGGCCGAGATCTTTGCGCTTTTCCCCGAATTGCGCGACCGGCCCGAGGACGAGGTGCCGGTGGGCGCGCGCGTTCTGGCCTCGGGCCGGATGGGGCGCAAGCTGGCCGTGCGCCACGCCCAGCATCGCAAGACCCTGGTGCAATAGCCAAGGCGGGGTCGCCAGGAACCTGAGCCGGCCCCGGCCGGCCTTTTTCCATCCGCCCGCAGGCCGGGCATGGGCCGCGATCCCGGCGGCGCCTGCCGCGGGCAAGCAAGGCCACCGGACCCGCAGGACGGCGGGTGGATCTGCCCCGCCCCCGCGGGGCGGAGCGATTGCGCAGGCCGGTCGATCTTGCGGCCCGCGCGGGCTTCCCCTACATCTTGCAGAACAAAGAAAGGATCCGCCATGGCGATGGAAGCCCAGGATATAGAAGCCCTGATCCGCGCTGCATTTCCGCATGCCAAGATCACGATCACCGACCTTGCCGGGGACGGAAACCACTATGCCGCCGAGGTGATCGACGAAAGCTTCCGCGGCCAGAATCGCGTTCAGCAGCAACGTGCCGTCTATGCGGCGCTGCAGGGCCATATGGACGGCCCCAACGGCGCGCTGCATGCCCTTGCGCTGACCACCAAGGCACCCGACTAAGATCAACCGCAAGCGTCGCGACCAGGCGGCGCTTCAGCAAGGACCGGACGAAATGACCGATGCACGCCAGCAAATCCAGGAGACGATCGACGCAGACGATGTCGTCCTGTTCATGAAAGGCACCAAGGAGATGCCCCAATGCGGCTTTTCAAGCCGCGTGGCCGGGGTTCTGAACTACATGAACGTCCAGTATCGCGACGTGAACGTGCTGGCCGACGAGACGATCCGCCAGGGCATCAAGGATTTCTCGGACTGGCCGACCATCCCGCAGCTTTACGTCAAGGGCGAGTTCGTGGGCGGCTGCGACATCGTCACCGAGATGACGCTTTCGGGCGAACTCGACCAGCTGTTCGACAAGGCCGGCGTGACCTATGACAAGGATGCCGCCAATAAGATCCGCGAAGCGAACGCCTGAGCGCGGGCGCAGCCGACGCGACAGGAAAAAAGACCCCGCCGGCGGCGGGGTCTTTTGTTGTCAATGGGTTGCGGGACGATCCTCAATAGGGATCTTCGCTCCAATCCTCGGCCTCTTCCCAGTCCGGCTCGTCGCGGTGGCGCCAGTGCTGCAGGCGCGAGGCCAGGGTCATCCCCACCGCAAAGGCGCCGATCAGCGGCGCGACGGCCGCCGCCCGCGACTGCGAGGCGCCCTGGACCTGCCCGGCGACGCGGCGCAGCGTATCGGGCGGCAGGCCCAGCGTGTCGACGGCGCTTTCGCCCGCCCGGCGCGCGGCGCCATAGACGCTCGCCTCGGCGCGGTCGGCCATCCGGTCCGCCTTGTAGGCCAGGCTGTCGGTCAGCGAATGCACCCGCTGCTCGGCCTGGTCGATCAGCTGGCCGGCCTTTTGCGAGGCGCGCTCCAACGCCGCATCCGCGGCGCCGGTGGCTTTTTCGACGGCCATGTCGGCGGCCAGCATCAGCCGCTGCTCGACCTCGGCCTTCAGCTCGTCGGTGGTGGGGACGGGATGGCGTTCCTTGCGCGCCATCAGCATCACCGCCAGCCCGACCAGCACGAAGCCCAGGCCGATCGCCAGCGAGGCGCCAAGCGCCCCCCAGCCCAGGTGATCGGCCAGCCAGGTCCACAGCGCCGCCAGCAGGAACCCCGCCCCGATCAGCAGGGCCGCGCCTGCCCCGGCCGACAGGCCGGCGCGGCGCAGCCTGTCGGTCAGGGCGAGTTGGAGTTTCCTGGTATAGTCGAACATCCGCCGAGACTCAGCGCCGTGCGATGATCAGGCCCAGCAGGAAGCCGATGCCGGCCGCGATCCCCAGCGCCTGCGCCGGGTTGCGCCGCACCATGCCCGAGACCTCGTCGTAATATTCCTCGGCATGGGCCGCGACCTCATGCGCCTGCCGTTCGCCCTGCCGGTAAAGCCGGCGGGCTTCGTCGCGGGCGCGCTCGGCATATTCATGGCCCCGCTCGCGGACGGTTTCGGCATATTCGGCGCCGCGGCGCTTGGCGTCCTCGACGAATTCGGCGCCTTTCTCGCGCGCGGTCTCGTAAAGCTCGGCGCCCTTCTCGCGGGCGGTCTCATAGGCTGCGCTGGCCTCGTCGGCGGCGCGGCTGGCGTGGCGGCCTACATCGTCAGCGGCCTCGCGCGCCTTGGCTTTCAGTTCATCGGCGGTGGCTTCGTGGTTCGCCATGATCTTGTCCTTTCGCAGGGCTGTATCGGTTTCGGAAAAGCAAACCCCGAAACCCGCAGATCGTTCCCGGACCGGCCGCGATTTCCTGCCCGCAGCGTCAAAGTGCCGCGTCAAAGGCGGAAACCAGCCGCGCCACCGTGCCCTCGACATCCTTGAGCTTGTCGAGCCCGAAAAGCCCGATGCGGAAGCTGCGGAATCCCTCGCCCTCGCCGACCTGCAGGGGCACGCCCGCGGCGATCTGGTAGCCGGCGGCCAGGAACTTGCGCCCGGTCGAGATCTCGGGGTCGTCGATATGGCAGACCACCACCCCCGGCGCGGCAAAGCCCTCGGCCGCGACCGAGCGCAGCCCGCGCCGCGCCAGCTCCGAGCGCACCGCATCGCCCAGCCGCCATTGCGCCTCGCGCGCCGCCTCGAGGCCGAAGGCGCGCGTCTCGTCCATCGCATCGCGCAGGCCCAGCAGCGCATCCGTCGGCAGCGTGGCGTGATAGGCATGGCCGCCGTCCTCATAGGCCTTCATGATCGCACGCCATTTCTTCAGGTCCAGCGCGAAGCTGTCGCTGACCGTGGTCTCCAGCCGCTCGATCCCGCGCGGGGACAGCATCACCATCCCGGTCGAGGGCGAGGCCGACCAGCCCTTTTGCGGCGCCGAGATCAGCACGTCCACGCCGGTCTGGCGCATGTCGACCCAGATCGCGCCCGAGGCGATGCAGTCCAGCACCATGATCGCGCCCACCTCATGCGCGGCATCGGCCAGCGCCTTGATATAGTCGTCGGGCAGGATCATGCCCGCCGCCGTCTCGACATGCGGGGCAAAGACGGCATCGGGGCGGGTGTCGCGGATCTTTTCCACCACTTCCTCGATGGCGGCGGGGGCAAAGGGGGCGCGGGGCTCGTTGCCCTGCGGCCGCGCCATCATCACCGTGGTCTGGCGCGCGAAACCGCCCGCCTCGAAGATCTGGCTCCAGCGATAGCTGAAAAAGCCGTTCCTGACGATCAGCGCATGGGCGTCGCGGCCGAACTGGCGCGCCACGGCTTCCATGGCGCAGGTGCCGCCGCCGGGGACCAGCGCCACCGCGTCGGCGCCATAGACCTCGCGCAGCGTGGCCGAGATGTCGCGCATGACGCCCTGGAATTTCTGCGACATGTGGTTGAGCGAGCGGTCGGTGAAGACGACCGAGAATTCCTGCAATCCCTCGGGGTCCACATCGGGGCGAAGTCCGGGCATGGCCGATCCTTTCTGCTGGTTTTGCGGCAGCCTAGCGCGCCCTCGCCCACACGGCCAGCCCTACCGAAGCGGCAGCCCGCAGCAGCCCCTTGCCGGCCGCGCCGCGCCCGACTAGCTTCAGGGGGAACAACCGACAGGCCAGTCACCATGCGTATCGGCATTCTCAAATGCGGCCAATCGCCCGAGGAACTTCGCGGCGATCTGGGCGACTATGACACCATGTTCGAGCGGCTCCTTGCCGGGCGGGGCTTCGATTTCACCAGCTATCACGTTGAAAGGATGGAGTTCCCGCCGGATGTCCACGCGGCCCAGGGCTGGCTTCTGACCGGCTCGCGCCATGGCGTCTACGAGGATCATCCCTTCATCCCGCCGCTCGAGGAGTTCATCCGCACCGCCTATGCCCGGCATGTGCCGCTGGTCGGCATCTGCTTTGGCCACCAGATCATCGCCCAGGCGCTTGGCGGCACGGTGACGAAGCATCCCGGCGGCTGGGCGGTCGGCGCGCATGACTACGATTTCGGCGGCGAAAAGGTCACGCTGAACGCCTGGCACCAGGACCAGGTCGTCGCCCTGCCCAGGGATGCGCAGATCGTCGCGCGAAACGAGTTCTGCGAAAACGCCGCGCTGGTCTATGAGGATCGCGCCTTTACCGTGCAGGCCCACCCCGAGTTCGACGACGCCTTCATCCAGGGGCTGATCGAGCATCGCGGCCGCGGCGCGGTGCCCAAGCCGCTGCTGGACCAGGCCCGCGCCCGCATGGGCACCCCGCGGCAATCGCCGGGCATCGCCGACCGGATCGAGGCCTTCTTCAAGGCGCCGCGCGCCTTCAGCGCAGTAATCCGGCAGGGGGCCGCATGAGACCGCATTGGATCGAGGAAACCCCGCAGGCCGCCCAGGACTATGTCGCCGGGCGGCGGCTGGACGAGGTGGAATGCATCGTCGCCGACATCGCCGGGGTGGCGCGGGGCAAGGCCATGCCCGCCTCGAAATTCGCGCATCAGGAACGGTTCTACCTGCCGAACTCGATCTTCCTGCAGACCATCACCGGGGATTGGGCCGACAACCCCTCGGGCGCCTTCACCGAGCCGGACATGATCCTGACGCCGGATTTCTCGACCGCGACGGCGGCGCCCTGGACGGCGGACGTGACCTTGCAGGTCATCCACGACGTCTCGGACCAGTCCGGCAACCCGGTGCCCATCGCGCCGCGCAACGTGCTGAAACGGGTGGTCGATCTTTACCGGCAGCGCGGCTGGCGGCCCATCGTCGCGCCCGAGATGGAGTTCTTCCTGGTCGCGCGCAACATCGACCCGAACCAGCCGATCATGCCGCCCATGGGCCGCACCGGCCGCCGCGCCGCCGCCAAGCAGGCCTATTCCATGTCCGCGGTGGACGAATACGGCAAGGTCATCGACGACATCTACGACTTCGCCGAAGCCCAGGGCTTCGAGATCGACGGCATCCTGCAGGAAGGCGGCGCCGGCCAGGTCGAGATCAACCTCAACCACGGCGACCCGGTCGCCCTGGCCGACCAGATCTTCTATTTCAAGCGGCTGATCCGCGAGGCGGCGCTGCGCCACGACTGCTTCGCCACCTTCATGGCCAAGCCCATCGAGGGCGAGCCGGGCAGCGCCATGCATATCCACCACTCGGTCGTCGGCATCGGCGACGGGCGCAACATCTTTTCCGACGAGCAGGGCCGCGAGACGCCGGCCTTCATGCATTTCATCGCCGGCATGCAGAAGCACCTGCCGGCGGCGGTGGCGCTGCTGGCGCCCTATGTCAACAGCTATCGCCGCTATGTTCCTGATTTCGCGGCGCCGATCAACCTGGAATGGGGGCGCGACAACCGAACCACCGGGCTGCGGGTGCCGATCTCGAAACCGGAATCGCGGCGGGTCGAGAACCGGCTGGCGGGCATGGATTGCAACCCCTACCTGGGCCTGGCCGCCAGCCTCGCCTGCGGCTACCTGGGGCTGGCCGAGGCCGAGGCGCCGCGCGCCGAATGCCTGGGCGACGCCTATATGTCCGAGGACGAGTTGCCCTATAACCTGGGCGACGCGCTGGACCTGATGGACGAGAGCGCGCCGATGCGCGAGGTGCTGGGCTCGGAGTTCATCGACGTCTACCAGGCGGTCAAGCGCAACGAATACAAGGAGTTCCTGCAAGTCATCAGCCCCTGGGAGCGCGAGCATCTGCTGCTGAACGTATAGAGCCGGGCACGGCCTGGCCTTGGCGCGCCGTCGGAATGGGTATTTGGACAACGAAGAAGGCCGAGGGGATGAACCTGCTGTTTTCCAATGATCGGCCGGGGGAGTATCCGCCGAGCCTTTATGCCGCGACCCGCGATCCGCTGCCTGCCTTCCCCGAGCAGCGGGGCGAGGCGCGCGCCGATGTCGTGGTGGTGGGCGCCGGCTATACCGGCTTGTCGGCTGCGCTGCACCTGGCCGAGGCGGGCCGCGACGTGGTGGTGCTGGAGGCGCATCGCGTGGGCTTCGGCGCCTCGGGGCGCAATGGCGGCCAGATCGGCTCGGGGCAGCGGCTGGAGGTGGACGAACTGGAGCGGATGGCCGGGATCGAGGCGGCGCATCGGTTGTGGGACATGGCCGAGGAGGCCAAGCGCCTGACCCGCGATCTGGCGGCGCGCGCCGGGGTGCCGGTCGCCTGTGGCATCGCCCATGCCTTTCGCAAGCCCGCCGAGCTGGACCATGCCCGCGCCATGATCGACAGGCTGGCGCGCGACTACGGCTATGATCGGATCGAGGCGCTGGAGCGCGACGCCTTTCGCGCGCTGGTGCCCTCGGACGCCTATGTCGCCGGCGAGCTGGACCATGGCGCGGGGCATCTGCATCCGCTGAACCTGGCCATCGGCATGGCGCGGCTGGCGGATGCGGCCGGCGCGAAGATCCGCGAGTTGAGCCATGTCCACCACATCCGCCACGCCCGCCGCGCCGGTGAAAAGAGCATCGTCCAGACCGGCAAGGGCCGGGTGATCTGCGACCATGTCATCCTGGCGGGCAATGGCTATCTGGGCAATCTGGACACCCATGTCGCCGCCCGCGTCATGCCGATCAACAATTTCATCGTCGCGACCGAGCCCCTGGGGCCGCGCGCGGCCGAGGTGCTGACCCAGCCCATCGGCGTGCATGACACCAAGTTCGTGGTGAACTACTGGCGGCTCGACCCCGAGGGGCGGCTGATCTTCGGCGGCGGCGAGAATGTCAGCTATCGCTTTCCCGCCGACATCGCCGCCAAGGTGCGCAAGCCGCTGCTGGAGATCTATCCCGGCCTTGCCGACGTCAGGCTGACCCATGCCTGGGGCGGCACGCTGGCGATCACCATGAACCGCATGCCCTGCTTTGCCCGGCCGGCGCCGAATTGCCTGTCGGCCAGCGGCTATTCCGGCCATGGGCTGGCGCTGGCCAATCTTGCCGGCAAGCTGATGGCGCAGGCGGTTCAGGGGCAGGCCGAGGGGTTCGACACCATGGCCGCCCTGCCCTCGCCCGCCTTTCCCGGCGGCGCGGCGCTGCGCTGGCCGCTGCTGGTCGCCGGCATGGGCTGGTATTCGCTGCGCGACCGGCTGGGCTTCTAGCGCTTTTCCGCCAACTCGCGGTCGCGCCGGGCCTTGGCGCGGGCGATGCGCTCGGCCATCTGCTTTTCGCGGTGGCGGTGATAGGCCTTGATCAGCGGCACGGTCAGGTAATGCGCCGCGACCGAGACCGCGATTCCGGGCAGCACGCCCCCCACCGCATAGGGCAGGAAGATCTGCTCGTTGAATTGCAAAAGCTGGTCCCAATGCGCCGTGCGCTCCGCACTGAGCGGCGCGAGCAGGTTGTTCCACAGCTCGCTGCCGGCGCGGGTGAATTCGTCAAAGATCAAGTGCGGGGTAAACCGGCCCTCGACCCCCAGCATCCAGCGCCCCAGCCCCACCGAGGTCAGCGCGATGAAGGGCGTGGTCAGCGGGTTGCCGACGAAGGTGCCCAGAAGCGCCGCCAGGATATTGCCGCGGATCAGCCAGGCCAGCGCCGCAGCCCCCATGAAGTGAAAGCCGAAGAAGGGCGTGAAGGAAATGAAGATGCCGCAGGCCCAGCCGCGCGCCACCCGATGCGGCTGGTCCGGCAGGCGGCGCAGCCGGTGCAGCACGTATTTCGACGCCCGCTTCCAGCCCGAGCGCGGATAGAACATCTCGGTCCACATCTGAGCATAGCTCAGCGGCTTGCGTCTTTTGAACATGCCGGCCGCGCCTCAGCTTATATGGGCGGAAGGATCGCGGATGCGCGAGACCTGGGCCACGTCGCTTTCGGTTTCCAGCGCGGTCAGCAGCGTGTGCAGATGTTCGCGGTCGCGCAGCTCGACCTCGACCCGCAGGCGATAGAAATCCGGCTTGCGGTCGATGAACTCCAGGTCCGAGATATTCGCCCCCTGCGCGCCGATCAGCGTGCAGATGCGGCCCAGCACCCCGGCGTCGTGGCGGATGGTCAGGGACAGCATGGTGGAATAGGCGGCCGGGTGCTGGCCTTCGCGCCAATGCAGGTCGACCCAGCGTTCCGGGCTTTCCTCGAACTCGGCCAGGACGGGGCAGTCGATGGCATGGATCACCACGCCCTTGCCGCGATAGGTGATGCCGACGATACGCTCGCCCGGCAGCGGGTTGCAGCAGGGGGCGCGGGTGAATTCCTGGTCGGCCGCCAGCCCCGCGACCGCGCGGCGGGCGTCGATCTCGCTGCGCTTTTCGGCAAGTTCGGGATAAAGCGTGGTCAGCACGTCATGGGCCGAGATCTCGGCGCTGCCGATGCGGGCCAGCAGCTCGTCGGTGTCGGGCAGCGCCATGGTCTTGGCCGCGGTGCGCAGCGCCTTGTCGCTGACCTTGCGCCCGACATGTTCGAAGGCCACCCGCACCAGTTCCGATCCCAGCCGGATGAAGCGGGTCCGGTCCTCTTGCCGCAGGCTGCGGCGGATCGCGGCCTTGGCCCGGCCGGTGACGACGATGTCGAGCCAGGTCGCCTGCGGGCGCTGGCCGGAGGCGGCGATGATCTCGACCGACTGCCCGTTCTTGAGCCGCGTCCACAGCGGCACGCGGATGCCGTCCACCTTGGCGCCGACGCAGGACGAGCCCAGCCGGGTATGGATCGCATAGGCGAAATCCAAGGGGGTCGCGCCCTTGGGCAGCGGGATCACATCGCCCTTGGGGGTGAAGCAGAACACCTGGTCGGAATACATTTCCAGCTTCACGTGTTCCAGGAACTCGTCGTGATCCTCTTCGCCGAAACGCTCGGTCAGGCTGGCGATCCATTCGCCCGGATCGACGGCAAAGGGGTTCGCGGTGCGCACCCCGTCGCGATAGGCCCAATGCGCGGCCACGCCCGCCTCGGCCACCTCGTGCATCTGGCGGGTGCGGATCTGCACCTCGACCCGCTTGCCGTCGCGCCCCGAGACGGTGGTGTGGATCGAGCGATAGCCGTTCGCCTTCGGCTGGCTGATGTAATCCTTGAACCGGCCCGGCACCGCGCGCCAGCGGTGGTGGATCACGCCCAGCGTGCGATAGCAGTCGGGTTCCGTCCGGGTAATGATGCGAAAGCCGTAGATGTCCGACAGGCGCGAGAAGGAAAGCTGCTTTTCCTGCATCTTGCGCCAGATGCTGAAGGGGCGCTTGGCGCGGCCATAGACATCGGCCTCGATCCCCTCGCGTTCCAGCTCGGCGCGGATGTCGGCGGTGATCTTGGGGATCACGTCGCCGGATTCGCGCTGCAGGCTGACGAAGCGGCGGATGATCGAATTGCGCGCCTCGGGGTTGATGACCTTGAAGGCCAGGTCTTCCAGCTCCTCGCGCATCCATTGCATGCCCATGCGGCCGGCCAGCGGCGCATAGATGTCCATGGTCTCGCGCGCCTTTTGCTGCTGCTTGTCCGGGCGCATGGACTTGATCGTCCGCATATTGTGCAGGCGGTCGGCCAGCTTGACCAAAATCACGCGAAGATCGCGCGACATCGCCATGAAAAGCTTTCGAAAATTCTCGGCCTGCTTGGAATGCGCGCCGGAAAGCTGCAGGTTGGTCAGCTTGGTCACGCCATCGACCAGATCGGCGATCTCGCGGCCGAAGATCTGCGCCACCTCGGCCCAGGTCGAGCGCGTGTCCTCGATCGTGTCGTGCAGAAGCGCGGTGACGATGGTCGCATCGTCCAGCCGCATCTCGGTCAGGATGGCGGCGACGGCGACGGGATGGGTGAAATAGGGTTCGCCCGAATGGCGGAACTGGCCTTCGTGCATGCGACGCCCGTATTCATAGGCGTCGCGGATCAGTTCGGCATTGGTGCGCGGGTTGTAGTTGCGGATCAGCGCGATGAGGTCTTCGACGTCGATCATGATGGGCCGAAGACCTTTGGATTCAGTTCCTGCCTTGCGCTTCCAGCATCATGCGCAGCATGCGCTCTTCCGATTCCTCGTCGGCAGGCTTGGGACGGTCCATCTCGGCGCCCAGCAGCAGGGCCATCGCGTCCTCTTCGGGCTCGTCGACCTCGATCTGGGTCTGATGCGCCTCGATCATGCGCTCGCGCAGATCGTCCACGGGCTGGGTTTCGTCGGCGATCTCGCGCAGCGCCACGACGGGGTTCTTGTCATTGTCGCGATCGACGGTCAGCGGGCTGCCCGCGGCGATTTCACGCGCGCGATGGGACGCCAGCATCACCAGGTCAAAACGGTTCGGAACCTTATCGACGCAATCTTCGACTGTAACGCGGGCCATCGGTCAACCTTATCAGCTGGAATCGGGGTGCAGGGGGCGAGGCCGGATATTTGGGCGCCCGCGACGGAAATGTCAAGCACTTGCGGGCCGCATCCCCGCCAGCGCCTCGGGCGGAAGCGCCGCCAGCATCTGCGCCACGCTGAGCCCAAGGCGCGGATGCACCCAGTCCGGCGCGATCTCGGCCAGGGGTGCCAGGACGAAGCCGCGGTCCTGCATCCGGGGATGGGGCAGGATCAGGCCCTGGGGGGCATGCAGCGGCTGTTCCTGCGGCGGCAGGCCGCGCCAATGGTCCTGCACGGCGGCATCGGGCAGCACCAGATCGCCATGGGCCAGCAGGTCCAGGTCCAGCCCGCGGGCCTGCCAGCGCGCGCCGTCGCGGCTGCGGCCCAGTTCGGCCTCGATTTCGTGCAATTCGCGCAGCAGTTGTTCGGGCGGCATGACGCAGCGGAAAGACGCCGCCGCATTCACATAATCGGGACCGGAACCTGCCGGAAAGGCTGGGGTAAACCAGAAGCGGCTGAAGGCCACCGGCACAACCTGCGGTAATTGCGAGATCTTTTGCAAGGCGAAACGCAGGCTCTGCGAGGGCGAACCTGCCGAACTAGGCAGGTTTGCACCCAGGGCAACGAGGACTAAGTTCGCTTTCTGACTTTGGTTTCGAGACATCTCGGGGGAATCGTGTTTTACAAGGACGACCGGCTGGCGTTGTTCATTGACGGGTCGAATCTTTATGCTGCGGCAAAGTCGCTGGGCTTCGACATCGACTACAAGCTGCTGCGGCAGGAATTCGAACGGCGCGGCAAGCTGGTCCGCGCCTATTATTATACGGCATTGCTGGAGAACGAGGACTACTCACCGATCCGCCCGCTGGTCGATTGGCTGCATTACAACGGCTATTCCATGGTGACGAAACCCGCGCGCGAATATACCGACGCGCTGGGGCGCCGCAAGGTCAAGGGCAACATGGATGTCGAGTTGGTCATCAACGCCATGGAGCTGGCGCCGCGGCTGGATCATGCGGTGCTGTTTTCCGGCGACGGCGACTTCCGGCCGCTGGTCGAGGCGCTGCAGCGCCAGGGCGTGCGGGTCTCGGTGGTCTCGACCATGCGCAGCCAGCCGCCGATGATCGCCGACGAATTGCGCCGGCAGGCGGACAATTTCATCGAACTGGACGCGCTGCGCGACATCATCGGCCGCCCGCCGCGCGAGCCCGCCCCGCAGGAAAGCTGACCCGGCAAAGCTGCCCCGGCACGGGGCCTGCACCATCGACGCCTGACAGCGGCCTGCCACGCGCCTAGCGTTCGGTCAGCTTCAGCTCGATGCGGCGATTGCGGGCACGGGCCTCGGGCGTGTCGCCCTGCGCCACCGGGCGGGTATCGGCAAAGCCGGCAGGCGCCAGGCGGGTTGCCGGAAAGCCCAGATCGTCCACCATGTAGCGCACCACCGCCAGCGCGCGCGCCTGGCTCAGTTCCCAGTTGTCGCGATAGCGCCCCAGCCCCGAAAGCGGCACGTCGTCGGTATGGCCGTCGACGCGGATCATCCAGCCAATCTCGGGCGGGATCTCGGCCGAGATCTGTCCCAGCATCTCTGCCACCCGCGCGATCTGCGCCTGGCCTTCGGGCGACAGCGTCGCCTCGCCCGGCGCGAACAGCACTTCCGAGGAAAAGACGAAGCGATCGCCCACCACCTGCACGCCCTCGCGACCGGCCAGGATCTGCGACAGACGGCCGAAGAACTCCGAGCGATAGCGCGCCAGATCCTTGGCCTCGGCCTCGGCCTTGCTGCGCGCGTCCTCTTCCAGCGCGCGGCGCTTGCGCTCCTCTTCGGCGGCGCGCAGCAGGGCGACGTTCAGCTGCCGGCCCAGATCCTCGGCGCGCAGGTCGGCCTCGCGACGCTCGTCTCCGGCGGCGTCCAGCACCGCGCGCAGGCTGCCCAGCTGGTCGTTGAGCCGCGCGACCTGCTGGTTCAGCGCGGCCAGCCGGCGCTGGTCCTCGACCGTCAGCGCCTCCTGCTCGGACAGCTCCTGCCGGGCCAGGGCCAGCAGGGCGGCCTGTTTCTCGGCCTCGCTGGCCTGGGCCTCGGCCTGCTCGCCCAGCTGCTTCTTGGCGGCCTCGGCGGCGGCCAGCAGGGTCAGGGTTTCCTCGGCCTCCTTGCGCGCCGCCTCCAGCTCCAGCGTGGCGGCGTCCAGTTCCGCATCCGACCTGGCCAGCCGCTCGCGCAGCGCCTCGGCGGCGGCGGCATCGGCCAGCCGCGCGGCCTCGGTCTCGTCCAGCTGCTGCCGCGTTTCGGTGTTCTGGCGCCGCAAGTCGCCTATCAGCGCCTCCAGCGCCTCGCGCCGGGCGGCGGCAAGGCGCGCCGCCTCGGTCTGTGCGTCGATCTCGGCCCGCGCGGAAGCCACCGCCTGTTCGGAACGCCGCAGCCGGTCGCGCTCGGCCGCCAGGTCGCGGTCCAGCGAGGCCGCCTGCGCCTGCGAGGTGGACAGCGCGTCCGACAGCTCGGCCACCTGGCGGCCAAGCTGGTCCAGCTCGCTGTCCTGGGTGGTGATCTGGTCGCGCAGCACCGATTGCACCAGCAGGAAGATGGTCAGCACGAACATCATGACCATCAGCAGCGCGGTCATCGCATCGACGAATCCCGGCCAGATCGTCGCAGAGAAACGGTTGCCGCCGCCCCGGCTAAGTCCCATCGCCGCGCTCCAGGTTGCGGATCGCGCGGGTCAGCGCCGCCAGGTCGCTGCGCAATTCGGCGATCAGCCCGTCGCGGCCGCTGGCGGTTTCCTCGACCAGCCGGCCCAGCTGCACGTCGATGGAACGCAGCCGCATCCGCGCCTCGGGATCGTCGCCCGCGGCGGCGGCTGCAGCAGCCGGCCGCTGCGCGCCGAGGTCCAGGATGCGCTCCTGCCCCTCGGCCAGCCGCTCCAGGGCGCGGGCCAGCCGGCCGTCCTCGGGCGCGGGGGCTTCGGCAAGCGTCGCCAGCCGGGCCTGGC
>NZ_VCBQ01000117.1:0-14652 GCF_006386455.1 Paracoccus sp. FO-3
GCCCGGCCCGCGGTCCCAGCCGCGCTCGCCCCCGCGATCCCCGCGCGGCCCATGGTCCCAGCCCCGCGGGCCGTCGCCGCGGTGATGGCCGCGACGCATGTCCCGGCGGTCGTGGTCGTGTTTGCCCTGCCAGCCCTTGCCACGATCGCCGCCGCGCTCGGCATCGCCGCGGCCAAAGCGCATCAGCGTGCCGTCCTGGGTAAAGGCGGCGCGCACGCCCTGCTTGCCGTCGCCCTGCCCGGCCAGCATCACGCCGCGCTCACCGGAAAACACCGCCTTCAGCCCGCCCAGCTCGCCGAAGACCGCGCTGTCGCGCACGGGCTGCGGCACCAGCTGATCGACCAGCGCCTGCGGCAACACGCCGTCGCCCTTGGCGCGCAGCCCGCGCAGCTGGCCCTTGTCGTCCAGCATGGCGTCGATCTGCGTGCCGTCGGGCAGCTTGCCCTCCAGCCGGGTGGCGCCACGCGGGCCGCGCTTGCTGGTCACGTCGGTCAGCCCGGCATCCTGCAACACCTGCGGCAGCGCGACCGGCGCCTGGGCCTGGGCCTGGGCCTCGGCCGCGGGCGGGGGCGCGGCGGGCGTCTCTTGCGCCAGCACGGGGGCCGAGAACGCCGCCAGCAGGGCCGAAAGCGCGATCGAGGTCGAGAGTTTTCTGCTCATCTCTGGTTCCTTCCTTATCGGGGCATCCTCAGCGGCCCCGGACGAATCGGGTAATAGCCCCTGTCGCGCCAACCAAAGACCAACGACCCGTTTGGCTTTCATTTGGATTTCGCCCATTACATAGGGCCGATGAACCGCATGCGCATCATATCCCTGTCGCTTCCCGTCGCGCTGGCGCTGGGGCTGAACGCGCTGGCCGAGGATCGCGGCCACGACCGCGGCCCGCCCTGGCCCGAGGATTGGGCGCCCGAGTTCGAAAGCCTCCAGCGCCACGATTCCCGCATCCTGCCGCTCAACCGCGCCGCCGAGATCGTGGCGGAACGGTTCCGCGGCCGGCTGATCGCGGCGCGCATCGTGCCGCCCACCCCCGACGAGCGGGCGCAGGGCGTGATCCTGGTGCATGAGCTGCGCCTGCTGACGCCCAGGCGCGACGTGCTACTGATCCGGCTGGACGCGCATAGCGGCGCTTTCCTGGAGGTCGCAGGCGCGGGCCTGACCGATGCCCGCCGAAAGGGGCCGAAGCCATGAAATGCCTGATCGTCGAGGACGACCCGACCCTGTCCGCGCAGCTGGCAGCCGCCCTGCGCGACGGCGGCTTCACCTGCGACATCGCCGCCGACGGCACCCAGGGCGAGTTCCTGGGCTCGACCGAGACCTACGACCTCGCGATCCTGGACCTGGGCCTGCCCGGCATGCCGGGGATCGAGGTGCTGACCCGCTGGCGCGAGGGCGGCGCGACCATGCCGGTGCTGATCCTGACCGCGCGCGGCGACTGGACCGACAAGGTGGCCGGCTTTCGCGCCGGGGCCGACGACTATGCCGTCAAGCCTTTCCGCCTGGAAGAGGTGGTGATCCGCGCCCAGACCCTGGTGCGCCGCGCCGCCGGCCATGCCCAGGCGGTGATCAAGGCCGGGCCATTGCGGCTCGACACCCAGCTGGGCGTCATCACCCGCAACGGGCTGGCGCTGAAGCTGACGGCGTTCGAAACCCGCATCCTCGCCTATCTGATCCATCACCAGAACCGCGTGGTCAGCCGCAGCGAACTGTCCGACCACCTCTATGATTCCGCCGCCGACCGCGACTTCAAGTCCATCGAGGTGGTGATCGGCCGGCTGCGCAAGAAGGTCGGCGAGGGCCTGATCGAGACCCGGCGCGGCGAGGGCTATGTGCTGAGGACCGCCGCTTGATCCTGCCGCGCGATTCGATCCGCGCCCGGCTGATCGGGCTGGCGGCGCTGCTGACCGGGGTGGCGCTGGTCGCAGGCTACCTCGCCATCGCCGCCATCCTCGAGGATTTCATCACCGGCCGCTTCGACGCCGAGACCGGGGCGGTGGCCGACGCCCTGATCGCCGGCGCCGGGATCGACGCCGAGGGCCGGCTGGTTGCCGGCCCCGCCCCGACCGATCCGCGTTTCCAGATGCCGCTGTCTGGCTGGTTCTGGCAATTGACGCAGGACGGCCAGGTGATGGCGAAATCGCCCTCGCTCTTCGACAACGTGCTGAACCCGCCCGAGGCGGATTTCCAGGGCGGCCCCGGCCTTGGCCCGGCGAACGAACCGCTGCGGGTCGCGCGCCATGTCTTCACCCTGCCCGGTTCCGCCTCGGCCCTGGCCGTCACCGTGACCGCGCCGCGGGCCGAGATCGACGCCGCCATGGCGCGGCTGCGCCGGCCGCTGGCCATCTCGCTGGCCGTGCTGGGCCTGGCCCTGGCAGCGGCCAGCCTGCTGCAGGTCGCGGCGGGGCTGCGCAGCCTGGACCGGCTCGGCCGCGACCTGCGCCGCATCCGCGCCGGCCAGGCCGAGGCGCTGCCCCTGCCCGCCGTGGCCGAACTGCGCCCGGTCGCGGCCGAGATCAACGCGCTGCTGGAACAGAACCGCGCCGTGCTGGCCCGCGCGCGCGAGCATGTCGGCAACCTGGCGCATTCGCTGAAGACGCCGCTGGCGGCGCTGGACAATGCGCTGCCCCCAGACCATCCCGGCCACGCGCTGATCGCGCGCATGGACCGCCAGATCGGCTGGCACCTGCGGCGCGCGCGCAGCTCGGCCGCGCCGCGGCTTCTGGGCCAGCGCACGCCGGTCGCGCCGGTGATCCAGGACATCCTGCTGGTGCTGGGCGGCCCGATCCGCGAGACCGGCCTGCGCGTCGAGGTCCGCGCCGAAGCCGATCCCGCCTTTGCCGGCGAGCGGCAGGATCTCGAGGAGATGATCGGCAACCTGGTCGAGAACGCGGTGAAATGGGCTTCCTCGGCGATCCGCATCACCGCGCGGACCCAGGGCGACCAACTGCACATCCTGATCGAGGACGACGGCCCCGGCATGTCGGATCAGGATCATGCCCTGGCGCTGACCCGCGGCGCCCGGCTGGACGAGGCCGGCCCGCCGGGCACCGGCCTGGGCCTTGCCATCGTCGCCGACCTGGCGGCGCTGCATGGCGGCGCGCTGACGCTGGACCGCGCCGCCCTGGGGGGATTGCGCGCCGGATTGCGGCTGCCGGGGGCTGCCGCGCCGGCAGCGCGGCGCGGCTAGATTCCCCTTGCCTCGCATGGCGCGCCGGCCTATCCCGGCCCGGCCTGGAAGCGTGGCCGAGTGGTTTAAGGCTCTGGTCTTGAAAACCAGCGTGGGGGAGACTCCACCGTGGGTTCGAATCCCACCGCTTCCGCCATTTCCTCAATAAAACAGTAGTTTGTCGAAGAATACTGAGAAAACCGAGGCCGCTCCCCCGGCCCGCCGGTCGAGGCCGAAACGGACTCGCCCTATCGCGGCGCGATGCAGGTGGTGCCGGGCGGGACCGCTGGCTGGCACGCATGATAGGAGCGACAAGAAAGCCGGCCATCCCTGTGTAGCGCGTCAAAAAAAACGCCGCTTTTGCGTCAAAAAAACGCCACCAGACACCAGCCGCTCAAAGCGCATTAAACCCATGTTTCTGTCGCGTTACACCCTGCGTCGGCCGGGGGGCTGTTCATCCCCCTTGGTCGAGGGGGACATCCCCAGCGACCCGATCTTCGGGTTCGATGCCTGTCCTATGCCTTCAAGTTCGAGCCGCGGGAGCCGGCCCCTGCACCCTCCGGCCGCGGGGGTGTTGGCGATGGCAAAGATCGCCGCGAGTGCAGGGCGCAAGCGTCCAGAAACGCCGCGCTGGCCCCGGCCAGCGGGACCGGCCTTCCCGCCCCGATCGCCTTCCCGAACCAGCCCGGCAAGCGCGTCGCAGCTCGGCTTCGGCCTTCAGAACGCGGGCTCCAGCACCCTGCGCAGCATCGAACGCGCCCGGTTCACGCGGCTCTTGATGGTGCCGATGTCGCAGTCGAGGATGCGCGAGGCGTCCAGATAGCTCTCGCCAAGCGCGCCGACCAGCACGATCGCCTCGCGGTAATGCACCGGCATCGCGCGCAACGCCGCCTGCAGCTCGCGGGCCTGCAGGTGCCATTCCTGGTCCGGCTTGACCTGCGGCGCCAGCGAGGCGCAATCCGCCGCCCCGGTGCGCTCGCGCGCGGCTTTCCGGCAATTGGTGAAGAAACGGTTGCGCATGATGGTGAACAGCCAGGCCCGCATGTTGGTGCCCGGCCGGTAGCGGTGGACGTTCTCGATGGCGCGCAGCAGGGTCTCCTGGACCAGGTCCTCGGCATCCGGGACCGACCGGCACAAGGCGCGCGAATAGGCCCGGAGCGCTGGGATATGGCCGAGTATGTCGTCCGACATGACGGTCCTTCGCAATCCTCGAGGTGACGGCGAAAAGTCAATGCGGGCCGGGAAGGATGGTTCCGTGCGAAATCGCCGGATCGGCAGGAACCGGCCGGGCCTAGCGCAGGCCCCCGCCCGCGCTGCCATTGCCGCCGCCACCATTGGCGCCGCCCTTGCCGGCGCGGCGATGCCGGGCCTCGTCGAGCGCCGTCTCGAGCCGCCGCGCCAGTTCGCGCAGCCGCGGCGAGATCGGTTCCCTCTCCGTCTGCGCCAGCAGCTCGGACAGGGCCTTGTCGAGTTCGGGATCGACGATGGGGCTGCTTTCACCGTTGGCCATCAGGATCTCCATGTTCCACGCAACTGATCTATTTTAATCGAATGCCGCCGCTTGGCGAGCCTCCCCCCGCTGCATATTCCGACAGTGTTGCAGAACGGGGCGCGAATTCCCGCTCACATTCGGGCGATGCCCGCCGCCGCCTTGCCTTCCGAGGTGCCCTCGCGGCCGGCCGGTTCGGCAGCGGCCGGCCGCCGTTTCCTGCGGGAACATCCCCACGCCGGGGGCGATCACATGGCGCGGGAGGCCGAGACATCCAGAAACGGGTCCAGAAAAGCAGACCAGCCGCAGGACGCGACCGAGGACGCCGAGACGGCAGGCGGGGGCCAAACCAACTCGGGCCGGGACGCGAAGGACGACGGCTTCGCCAGGCTGCGCGAGCCTCACCGGGCCCTGCGCGCGCTGCTGGGCGAATGCGCCGAGGCCGCCGAGCGGTCCGGGCCGAACCAGCGCGGCCGCAAGGCTGCCGCTGAAGCGGATGTCCGCCGGCCCGGCCCCATCCCTGGCCCCCTCTCTGGCCCCAGCCTCGTAGGCGCGGCCAGCCGGTGGCGCGCCAGCATCGGCGGCAGGACCGGTGCATGGGCCCTCCGTCGAGGAGGTGATGCGCAGCGTGTCGAGACGCGCACCTTCGATACGCTGGGTGGGGGCGAGCGAGGAAATGATCCAGCTGTTGACGACCGAACCGATGCTGGAGCCGATGAAGCCGCCGATCGTTGCGGCGCTGACACCGAGGATCGCGCCGCCGATGCTGCCGCCGATGGCGGCACCGGCGACGCCGAGAACGAGGGTGGCCATGGCAGATGCTCAGCGTTGCGGGAACGGGAAGGCGAAGGCGATGCGCCGCCGCCAGACGGAGGCGAGCGGCTCCTCGATCACACCCAGCCGCTCATAGGCGTGGAGGAAGGCGCCGGGCCCGGTCAGGATCCCGACATGCTTGGCGATGGCGCGGGGCCTCATCCGGAAGAGGACCAGCGCGCCGGGTTCGGCCGTCGCAGGTTCCACCTCGATCATCATGCGCCTTGCGCCATCGGCCAGAACCTCGCGCGGTCCGGTCTCGCCCCAGTCGCGGCTGTAGGGCGGGATCGGGAACGGCTCGGGGCCGACGAGTTCGCGCCAGACCCCGCGGGCGAGGCCGAGACAGTCGCAGCCCACGCCGCGCAGGCTGGCCTGGTCGTGGTAAGGTGTGCCGAGCCAGGATCGCGCCGTCGCGATCACCCTGTTCGGCTCGGCCCCGCGCGGAGCGCGCTCTTCCGGCAGGCTCGTCACAGCACGCTCCCGTCGTGCCCACCATCTTTCGTCGCGTAGCGGAGAACGGCATCCTGACCGGGGATATGCGGAAAGCCCCGGAAACTGGCGACATTGGCGAACTTAGCGCCACAGTTCACCGGCTGGGAAGGTGTCGGCGATGCCTACGGCAACCCCGTTCCCGTCACATCGGGAGGCATCAACGCGCTTCTCGATATCTGGCCGGTGTTCGAGGCCTTCCAGACCCGCTGTCTCGCGCCGCACCTGATGCTGGACGTGAGAGCCTGCAAGGACATGGAAACGGCGGCCGTTCAAGGCCGCCCACTCCCCTTGATGAGACAACGCAACAGGAGACGATAGCCGCCACGCGCCAAGTCGTTCGCCATCGCATGCCGTCCGGCGCGATGAGGCCGATGGCCATCACGCCCGTTTCGTGGATCTGGCAAAGAGCAGGCGACGGGCGCTCAGGCCCGAGCGCGTCGCAATGCCTGCGGCGGCTGGCCTCGGCGAGCAGGAAAGCGCCCGAGCAGACGCTGGCGATGCGCCGGACCGTCACGCTCCTCAGCCCAGGCGACAATCTGCTGCGCTGCCGCCATCGAGCGGATGATCTCGCCGCCCGAGACGAGGATTGTATCGAAGGGGCCGTCGCGCAACGGCTCGGCCGCGAAGCTGAGGCCGAAGGAGCTTTCCACGCGCGCCGTCGCGCGGCAGATGCCCGGTGCCATGACCCTGAGCTGGTAGCTGCCCGGCCGGAAGCGCTCCGCCATCTCGAAGGCTGCGGTCGGGCCGGCCGCGTCGAGCAGTTGAAATGCCGGATGGAGCACAATGGCGATATTGCGCATCATGGCAGTTTTTGCCGGCTTTATGTCATTTCAGCCATGACCGGCCCGCGGTAAGATCAGGTCAACCTGGAACCCGGAGGACCAAAGTGAGAAAAGGCATGGTTGCCATGTGGGGACTCATCGGGGCCGTCATCGTCGTGGCGGGTGGCTTCGGCCTGTGGCTCGCGGCGTTGCCGTCCGATATGGCGGCATCCGCGCCGCCGGTGCCTGCCTCCGAGACGGCGGCGATGCTGGACGCGCTCCAGCCCTCCAGGAAGCGGCGGCCGGTCATCGCCGTCATCGGCCTCAACGATGCGACCGAGACGACGGACTACGTGGTGCCGACAGGAATCCTGCGGCGCGCCGACGTGGCCGATGTGCTGATGCTGGCGGCCGGCCCTGGTCCGGTCCATCTCTATCCCGCGCTCAACGCGGTCGAGCCGGATGCGACGATCGCCGAATTCGACGCTGCGCACCCGGACGGGGCGGACTATGTGATCGTGCCGGCAATGAGCCGCGACGACGATCCCGCCGTGCTGGCATGGCTGCGGCAGCAATCGGACAAGGGCGCCATCGTCATCGCTGTCTGCGCCGGGGCCAAGGTCGTCGGCGCGGCCGGCCTGCTCGACGGCAGGCGCGCCACGACACACTGGTACTACCTGAAGGACCTGCTTCGGCGCAGCCCGACGATCGAGTATGTCGCGGACCGGCGCTTCGTGATCGACGGAAACGTCGCGACGACCACCGGCATCACCGCATCCGTGCCCATGATGCTGACCCTGATCGAGGCCGTCGCCGGCCGCAAAAAGGCAGAGACCGTGGCCCAGGATCTCGGCGTCGACCGCTGGGACGCGCGGCATGCGAGCAGCGCATTCAGGTTTAGCCGCTCGTTCGCCACCACTGTTCTGGGCAACCTGGTCGCCTTCTGGAACCGCGACGCGTTCGGGATCGCCCTGGAACCGGGCATCGACGAGGTTGCGTTGGCTCAGGTCGCCGATGCCTGGTCGCGGACCTACCGGTCGAAGGCCGTCACCTTCGCTGCCTCGACGTCCGCCATCGTGACGGCGAACGGCATTCGCATCCTGCCCGGCCAGGTTGCGGAGGCCTGGCCGCAGGAGCACACCGTCTCGATCTTCCCGGACCGGCGACCCGAAGCTGCCCTCGACCTCAATCTTCAGGCGATCGCCGGGCGATATGGCCAGCGCACGGCCAGGGTGGTGGCCATGCAGCTTGAATATCTTGGGCGGAGACGGTGCCATGAAGGATTCGCGGAACTTGCCGGGTCGCGCATCTGCACGTCCCCTGGCTGACGCTCGGCTTCCATCGCGGCGGCGATGCCGTCCGCAGCTGAAAAGGTAAAGGGGCCAGCGGCCGCAGGTCGATCGCGGTCCTGGCCCGACAGACAGAAGGAATATCGACATGTCGCTCGCCCAAGTCCAGAACTTTGCCATCTCGCTGGACGGTTTCGGCACCGGGGGAGGCCTGAGCCGCGATCGCCCGTTCGGCCATGCGGACGAAAGTCTCCACGAATGGATGTTCGAGACCCGATGGTGGCGGGAGAGAACTGGCCGACAGGGTGGAACCGGCGGCATCGACGACGCGCTCGTTCGCCAGCACGACACCGGCATCGGCGCCGAGATCATGGGCGCCGGCAAATACGGCTTCCCCGGATGGCAGGACGATCCCGACTGGAAAGGTTGGTGGGGTTCCAGCCCGCCGTTCCACACGCCGGTCTTCGTCCTGACCCATCACACCCGCCCGCCGATCGAGATGGAGGGCGGCACGACGTTTCACTTCATCGATGCCTCGCCCGCCGAGGCGCTCGCGATGGCGCGCGAGGCCGCAAAGGGCCAGGGCGTGCGGATCGGCGGCGGCGCGACCGTCGTGCGCGACTTCTTCGCCGCCGGCCTGGTCGACCACGCCCATGTCGCGGTGGTGCCGATCCTGCTCGGCCGCGGCGTCCGGCTGTGGGACGGTCTCGAAGCCCTGGAGCAGAGCTATGAGATCGAGGCGGTCTCGTCGCCGAGCAGGGTGACGCATCTGACATTCACGCGCCGAGGTCTGTAAACCACGGTCCCCCGGTGGCCGACAGCCGGGCGAAACCGGGCATCAGTCCGCGCTGCGCAATGAATCCGTCATCAGCTTGAAGCCGCGCGCACCGGCAGCAACGCCGGCCACTATCCGTTCCGGTCCTTCGTTCATTGGCGCGACGACCTCCAGGCAATGGCAAGCCCCGAAACAAGTACTGCCAGCAATACGGCATGGAAGAGGTAGTCCGCCGGCGAGCGTAATGCCCTGTCTTTCGCTGACGGCCGCCCTCGCCCGGCGCCATGCGGCCTCTGCCGCAAGCAGAACAAAGCCGCGGTCGACCAGGTCGAGCATCGAGATCGGCTCTCCGCTGCGCTCGACCACCAGATGCGGCGCACGTGTGCCGGGCCGGCCCGACAGTTCGGCGACCGGCTCGAAGGGGCGATCCGGCGGCGGACCTTCCGGCACGATCGCACCCGTGTCGTAGCGCTGCCCGAACACGATATCGTAGTCGTCCACGATGGCGACGGCAGGCGGCAGCCGCCCCGCAGGACCCTTGAACCACTGCTGCAAGCAGGCAAGCGCCTGCGCCAGCGTCGCGGCGATCACCGGCCGGCGCTCCGCGTCGTAGCTGTCGAGCAGGCCGGCATCCGCCTCGCCCCGGACGACAATGGCGAGCTTCCCGGCCAGGTTGTGCGCGTCGTGGATGCCCGAATTGCCCCCGAATGCCCCGGTCGGCGGCATGAGGTGCGCGGCGTCGCCGACCAGAAAACAGCTACCCGCGGAAGCGCTTGGCGACGCATGCCGCCATCTCCCAGAACCGCGCGTCGACCAACCCCGCCTTGATGCCGGATCGGCCGGCCGCCTTTTCGACGAGTTCCCGGCAACGGTCGCGGTCGAAATCCTCCGGTCGCTCGCCTTTCTCTGGAAAATACTGCAATGCCACCAGTCAGCGCCCGCCAGGACGCGGCGTGACGGTGGCGTTGAGGTCGGTAACGAAGCAGGAGGTGAAGCGCTCGCCGCCGATCTCGGAAGGCAAGTCGGTGTCCAAGATGACGTTCATCCAGTGCTGCAACACGCCCGGACCGCTTCGGCCGATGCCGAACATCTCGCGGAGCCTGCCGCCGGCACCGTCGGCGGTGATCAGATAGTCGGCGACCGCCGTTTCCTCCTTCCCGGTTTCGCGATTTCGGATGACGGCGCGAACAC
This sequence comes from Paracoccus sp. FO-3, assembly GCF_006386455.1. Classification (NCBI taxonomy): domain Bacteria; kingdom Pseudomonadati; phylum Pseudomonadota; class Alphaproteobacteria; order Rhodobacterales; family Paracoccaceae; genus Paracoccus; species Paracoccus sp. FO-3. The sequence goes on from NZ_VCBQ01000117.1 coordinate 9,974, forward strand.
CGGCGGCGTCCTGCTCGAAAGACAAGCGCTCGCTGCTGAAGCGAATGTCCGCACCCAGCCTCTCTGCGCAATGCTGCAGGATCGGTTCCAGAACGTGCTGGTCGCAAGTCGCAGGCTGCGTGAGGCTGTAGGGGCTGGCACCGGGCCATGGCACCATCGTATATCTGGATCGGCAAGGCTTCTTCCCCGCACAATGCCGCCCCCTGCTGGTCACCGGAGCGTTTGGCGCGGATTTCCGCCTCCAGCCCGAGGCCGCGGAATATCTCCATGCTGCGGGGCGAGATGCCGGCGAATTTGTACTGGATCGACGTGTCGGCATGGCGCTTCACCACCATGCAGCCGATACCCTGATGGGCGAGAAGTGCTGCGGCCGTCAGGCCGTTCAGGCCGCTGCCGACGATCAGGACAGGGATATGCGTGCTCATGGGCTTCTCCCGTGCTTGGCATAAACGGGTTCGCCTCCGGCAGAGCCGGGTCACGTGCTGCCGGCATTTCTTTTGACTAACAAAATCATTTGACCATTCAAAGTATGCCAAGACATTGAAGCAAGGCGAAACCGAAGATGACGACACGCCCTCACGACGCGCCGGACCCTGCCACCGAGGCTTGGCGCTGTTTGATTTTCTGATGCGTTCGGCGCCGCGGCTTCTTGAGCCGCAGCAAAGCCATGAACTGACACCGAACGATTCCCGCGCCCTGTTCTCGCTCGACGCGGATGGCAAGCCGATCGGGGTGTTGGCGCGCGAATGGGGCTGCGACCCTTCGACTGCGACATGGTTGGTGGATCGGCTGGAGCGATCCGGCCTGGCCGACCGCGTTGCGTTGCGTTGCCCAGCGATCGGCGGGTGAAGCTCGTGCGAGCAACCGAAAAGGGAAGCGCGACGAAGGACGATTTGCAAGCGGCCTACTATCGTCCCCCGGCCGAGATCGCAAAGCTATCGCCAAGCGATCTCGATGCGCTCATCCGCATTTGTCGGAAGCTGCAAGATAGGTAAGAGGGTACTTCGGCATCAGGTGCGCGTCGAGGCCGCGCGGATCGAAGTCATGCTCGCAAGCTCCACCCATCCGCGCCTCACAGCTGCCGCCGTGCGGGAACTGGGAGCGCAGCCGGCTCCGGCTCGTAAAGCACGACTATCGGCAGGATCACGTCCGGGCTTTTGCGCAACGCGTCGAGGTGGCCGACGATGCAATCTACATCAGGCAGAAAAAGCGCCCTGTTGCGGACGCTGATAGCCACCAAGGGAGCGAAATGGCGGGAATCGGCGTTCCCGGTTTTATACCGAAGTGGCGGACGGTGAGGGATTCGAACCCTCGAGACGGTTCCCCGCCTACACACTTTCCAGGCGTGCGCCTTCGACCACTCGGCCAACCGTCCGTGGCGGTTCGTCTAGCGCGACGGGCGGCGGGGTGCAAGTCGCAGTTCTCTCAAAGCTTCGAAATCCGCTTCTGCAACTCGGCAAGCTGGCGGCGGATCTCGGCCATGTCCTCGGGCGCGGAAGCCTTCTTGCCGCTGCGACGGGTCTCGTCCGTCTCGGTCTCCTCCATCTCGGGGCCGCTGCTGCCCGCGCCCCAGCCCGCCGCCATCGCCTTCAGGAACAGCTGCTGCTGGCGCTGGAGCGCCTCGAAACCCGGCATCGAGGACATCGGGTTGGGGAAGGTCGACAGATTCTCCATCATCTTCGACTGGCCCTCGCGCAGCATCTCGAAACTGGCGGCCAGGAATTGCGGCACCACCGATTGCGCCTGGGTCGTGTAGCTGCGCACCAGGTCGATCAGCACGTCGATGGGCAAGACGTTCTCGCCCCGGCCCTCGTGCTCGGCGATGATCTGCAACAGATATTGCCGGGTCAGGTCGTCGCCGGTCTTGAGATCGACGATGCGCACCTGCCGCCCGGCACGGATGAAGCCCGCAATATCCTCAAGCGTGACGTAATCGCTGGTCTCGGTGTTGTAGAGGCGGCGGCTCGCATAGCGCTTGATCAGAAGCGGGGTCGTGTTCTCGGGCTCAGCCATGGCTCCTCCGGCAGTGCATTTGCAGCATGATGGGAAATGGCCCGGAAAAATGCAAAGAAAATCGCCATGCTGCGCCGGAAGCAGGGGACGAGCCCCGGATCGGGCCCAGATCGGGGGCCCGGCCGGATACGAACCGGGCCCGGCCATGGAAAAAGGGGGCAGCGAACTGCCCCCCTTCGTCTGGAACCGCAAGGGCCTGCGATCAGGCCTTGGTCACGGTGCTGGCCGAGGTCGCGGCGGCAGCGGCTTTCTTGACCGCGGCCTGGGTTTCGCGGCTGGCCTTTTCGGCGGCCTTCTGCGCGTCGGCGGCCAGGTCCTTGCCGGCGGTCAGCATCAGGTCGACGGTGTCCATCTGGACCTTCTTCGCCACTTCGGCAAAGGCGGCCATGTGCTCGGCAGCCATTTCGGCGGCGGCGGTGGCGAAATCGCTCAGCGCCTTGGCGTATTCGGCCGGCTCTTCCTTGGACGAGGTCAGCTCACCCATGCGGGCGATGGTGTCCTTGGCCCACTGGGCCGAGATCTCGGTCGAACGCTCGGCAGCGGCCAGCGCGACGCGGGCCATCTTCTCGCCCAGCGCGGTCTGCGACTTGAAGGCGTCCTGGAACGACGAGGTGTCGACCGGGAATTTCGCCATCACTTCTTGCAGGGTCTTGGTGAAGTCAGGGGTCTTGGCCATTTGCTCTCTCCTAGATCGGCGCGAAGCTTCGGCACCGGTTGAACTGTTCTGACCAACATATACTTTCTGCACCGCAGCATTGCAAGGTTTTCTTGCTGCGGTGCAGAAAAATTTTACGCCCGCTCGTGGACGTAGAGGCCGGGCGCGGGGCCGAAACCCTCGCCCGGATCGCGGGCCTCGACCATGTCCCCCGCCCGCCGGGCCAGCCATTCGCCCCAGCGGCCCCACCAACTGCCCTCGTGGTGCTGCGCCTTGTCCAGCCAGTGCTGCTCGCCCTGCTGGAAGCCGGCATCCGAGGTGTAGTGGCCATATTTCTTCTTGCTGGGCGGGTTGACGATGCCGGCGATATGGCCCGATTCGGACAGGATGAAGGTCTTGTCCCTGGAGCCCATCTGCGCGATGCCGCGCCAGCTGTCCTTCCAGGGCGCGATATGGTCGGTCTCGCAGGCGATGGCGCAAAGCGGCACGGTCACGTCGCCGACATGCAGCCGGTGGCCCATCAGCTCGAACCCTTCCCTGACGAAGCGGTTCTGCTGGCACAGCCCGCGCAGGTATTCCACCGCCATGCGCCCCGGCAGGTTGGTGCCGTCGCCGTTCCAGAAGAGCAGGTCGAAGGCCGGCGGCGTCTCGCCCAGCATGTAGCTGCGAATCGCCGGCCCCCAGACCAGGTCGTTGGCGCGCAGGAAGCTGAAGGTGCGCGTCATCAGCTGCGCCCCCAGGATGCCGGTGCGCGCCGCCTCCTCCTCGATGCCCGAGACGAAATCGTCTTGCAGATAGGCGGTGAACTCGCCCTGGTCGGCGAAGTCGGTCAGCGCGGTGAAGAAGGTGGCGGCGTTCACCCGGTCGTCGCCGCGCTGCTTGAGAAGCGACAGGGTCAGCGCCAGCGTGGTGCCGGCGATGCAATAGCCGACCGCGTTCAGCTTTTTCTGGTCGGTCAGGTCCAGCACCCGGTCCATCACCTCCAGATAGGCACCGACATAATCGTCCATGCCGGTGTCGCCATAGCTGGGATCGGGGTTCTTCCAGGCCACCACGAACAGCGTATGGCCCTGGTCCACGATCCATTTGATCAGGCTGTTCTGCGGCTTGAGGTCGAGGATGTAGAACTTGTTGATCCAGGGCGGAAAGATCACCAGCGGGATCTCATGCACCTGCGCGGTGGTGGGCTTGTACTGGATCAGCTCGTAAAGCTTGGTGCGCGCGACCACCATGCCCTCGGTGGTGCCGATGTTCTCGCCCACACGGAAGGCGTCGCGGTCGGCCAGCGACACGATCAGCTCGCCGCTGTTCTGCTCGACGTCGCGCACCAGGTTCTCGAGGCCCCTGACCAGGCTTTCGCCCTCGGTCTCCACCGCCTTTTCCAGCGCGTCGGGATTGGTCGCCAGGAAGTTCGTCGGCGCCATCATGTCGATCATCTGGCGGGTGAACCATTCGATCCGGCGCCGGTCGGTCATCTCGGGCAGGTCCAGCGCGCTTGCCGCCTCCTGCAGGGCCTGGGCGTTGATCTGGTATTGCCGCTTGATGAAGTTGAAGAAGGGATGCGCCTCCCACAGCGGGTTGGCAAAGCGCCGGTCCCGCGGCCCCTCGCTGGGCGGCGGCGTCAGCGTGCCGCGGGCGAAGGCAGCCTGGGCCTCGGCGAAATGGCGCAGCGTCTCGCCCCAATAGCTGACCTGCTGGCCGATCACCCGCTCGGGCTGCTCGGCCAGAAGCTTGATCCAGGCCGAGGTCGCGGTGGCGAAAAGGTCGGGGCCCGGCATCTCGACGCCGGGATTGGAGGGGCGGCGCTGCGCCAGCGCGCTGATCAGGCGCTGGGTCAGCGATTCGATGCGCTCGATGTTCTGGGCCAGCTGCTCGGGCAGGCGGCTGCCGGCGCCGAAGGCCGCCTCGACGAAGGCGGCGGTGGCCGGGCTCGGATGCGGCTCGGCGGCGGGAACGGGGGGCTGGTCGGCCCCGGCAGGGGCGGCTGCAGGGGCGCGGGGCGCGGCCATCG
>NZ_VCBQ01000118.1:0-14075 GCF_006386455.1 Paracoccus sp. FO-3
CCATCCTCCTAAATCCACAGTAAGGCGGGCCATTATTCCGGTATGCAAAATCAGATTCTGCTTTTTACGTTAGGATCGGGGCAGTGCGAAGCCAATTGACATTTTCCCAACCGCCGCTTCGGCAGAGCCGAATTGACGCGTTTGGCCGGCCGGCATTCCGCATGGGGCTGCGGCTGCGGGGCTCCATGCCCGGCGCCGATGGCTGCTCTTGCGCCTTGGGCCGCGGGCCGCGACCTTCCGGGCAGGGTCGGCAGGGTCGGCAGGGTCGGCAGGGTCGGCAGGGTCGGCAGGGTCGGCAGGGTCGGCAGCCCCGCGAGATCGTCCGGGTTCTGCCGTGGTGCGCATGTGTTCGCGACCGGCCGCGGATGCCTGGTCGAACCATTTCGGCGGCGCGGCACAGGCAACCAAGCTCGGCGCGAGGCGGCGATGCCGGTCGGGGCGCGCCGCCGCGGCGGCAGGTTCCGGGGCTTTCGGCCCCCCATGGAAAGGCCGCCCAGGCATGATGCCAGGGCGGCGCCGGTGTTTCAGAGCCTGGCCCTGAAGAAGGGGCCGAGCTTCGCCATCGCCTCGCCCACCAGGTCGGGCTTGTCATAGAGGCCCAGGTGCGACGCGCCCGGAACGATGTGCAGGTGCTTGTCCTTGCTGGCGGCGCGGCGGAACAGGTCTTCGCTGATCCAGCGCGTGCCCGCATCCTCGCCGGCGACGATCTGGATCGGCTGGGTCAGGAACAGGTCGACCAGGTGGAAGGCGTCGAAGGTGGCGAGCTGCGCCAGGCTGCGCACCGGCGCGATGCTGGGCGAGCTGGCGCATTGCGCGCGCGGGGTGCGGTAATACTCGACCGCCTCGGCCAGGTCGGCGTTCGGGGCGTCCTCCGGCTGCTGCGGCACGATCGGATAATAGCCGGTCTCGGCGCCGTTCGCCTCGGCGGTGCGGGCGTTGGCTGCGTTTTCCAGCATGGCGAAGGCGCCGGTCAGGTCGTCGCGGCCTTCCCAGCCATTGCGCAGGATCGCGCCGTAATTGGTGGCGCTGACCGCGCCCACCGCCTTGATGCGGCGGTCGCTCATCGCCGCTGTCACGGTATAGGCGCCGCCGGCGCAGATGCCCATGGCGCCGATGCGGCCGCGGTCGACATAGGGCAGCGTCGTCAGGTAATCCACGGCGGCGCTGATGTCCTCGACCCGCGCATGGGGGTTTTCAAGCTGGCGCGGCTCGCCGGTGCTTTCGCCCTGGCAGGAGGCGTCGAAGGCGATGGCGACGAAGCCCTCGGCCGCAAGCTTGCCGGCATAGATGCCCGCCGTCTGCTCCTTCACGCCGCCGGCGGGGTGGGTGACGACGATGGCGGGATAGGTCTTGCTTTCGTCGAAGCCGGCGGGAAGGTGCAGATGCGCGGCCATCTCGAGCGCGCCGTTCCTGAAGGTCACGGATTTCATCTTCGTCTCCTCTGTCATGCGATGGGGACGAAGATAGCGCCGGCGACGAGTCGCAATTAGACCGCTCAATCGGGATGCCGTGATTAGCCGGCCTTATGAATGCGCCCTCGCCGCGCCGAAGGGACGAGGGCCCAGGGCCGGGCTCAGACCCGGACCGGATGCACCAGCAGTTCCGCCTCGATCCGGCTGACCATGACGGCCAGGCGCGGGCCGACGTCGCTGCGAATCATCTCTTCCGTCAGGTGGAAGGACGGGCCCGAGCAGTTGAAGGCATAGACCCCGCCGTCGCGCGTCTTCAGCGCCGCGCCGACGCCGTTCACCGTCCGCTCGTAAGTGCCCAGCGAGACGCAATAGCCATGCGCGTCGAGTTCCTTGAACGCGGTGGCGAGGCGTTTCTTGAACTTGGGGAAGTCGGCCTTGTCGTGTTTCTCGATGGCCTCGACCAGGAAATCCCGCTCGCTTTCCGGCAGGGCGTGCAGATAGGCCATGCCCATGGCGGACCGCGCGATCGGGATGCGGGCGCCGACCTCGAGCCGCAGCGACACCGTCGCGCTGCCATGCGCCAGTTCCAGATAGGCCAGGTTCAGCCGGTCCCGGTTGCCGAGCGCCACCGAGATATTGGCGTGATTCGCCAGCTCCTGCATGTGCGGGCGGGCGACGCGGGTCAGGCTCATGCTGCCGAGATAGGCGTAGCCCAGCGACAGGACCGGGGTGCCCAGCGAATATTTCTCCAGCCGGGCGTTGTATTCCAGATAGCCCAGCGTGGTCAGCGTATGGGCGATGCGGGCGACGGTCGGCTTGGGCAGGCCGGTGCGCTGCGCGATCTCGAGGTTGCCCAGGAAGCCGTCGCCCGGTTCGAAGGCGCGCAGGACTTCCAGCCCGCGCGCCAGCGCGGTGATGAACTGGCGGTCGGTCTTTTCCTCGTCGGGACCGGGCAGGGACAAGAGGGTTTTGAAAGACCTGGCCAAGCTGAACTCCTGCTTTGTTGCGGGCTTCTGTCCCACGTTAGTCGGTTTTCTGCCAGAAACAAGCTTCTGCCAGGCGAAAGACGCAGCCGGGGGCCGTGGGCTGCGCCAGTATGCAAAATGTAATTCTGCATTGCAAAACCAGATTGGTTGGTTTAAACAGCCTGTCAACATCAACCCATGCTGCGGGAGGCGCGATTTGTTCAGCAGGCCGGAGGAACCCGACCACAGGCAACAGCTTCGGGAAAGCGTTGCGGATTTCGCCAATCGAGAGGCCACGCTTGCCGCGACTCGGGCGGGGCTGGCCACGCAGGCGGGCTTTTCGCATGAACGCTGGAAGACCATGGCCGAGCTGGGCTGGACCGGCATCCTGGTCCCCGAGGATGACGGCGGCCTGGCGATGGAACATGCGGATCTGGCGGCGCTGCATCACGAGGCCGGGCGCGCGGCCCTGCCGGAGCCGCTTGTTTGCGTTGGCATTCTTGCGATGCAGGCGCTGGTCCTGGGCGGCAATCAGGCGCTGAAGGACAGGCTTCTGCCCGGCCTGATGGGCGGCGACCTGCTGGCGACGCTGGCCTGGCAGGGCCGCGCCGGGGCGATGGGTTCGGGCGCCGTGGGGCCCAAGGCCGCGCCCGAGGGCGAGGGCTGGACCCTGTCGGGCCAGGCGCTGTTCGTGCCCCTGGCGCAAGAGGCCGGCGGCTATGCCGTGGCTGCCGATACCGGCGCGGGCATCCTGCTGGCCTGGATCGACCAGCCGCCGAAGGTGGTGCAGACCACCGCCCACACCGACGGATCGCGGCAATCGACGGTCGATCTCGACGGGGCCAAGGTCGATCCCGGCGCAGTCATCGCCTTTCCCGACCGCGGGGCGGCGATCCTCGACCAGCTGCTCGACATCGCCCGGCTGGCCGTCGCGGCCCAATTGCAGGGGGTGATGGAGGCGGCGTTCCAGATGACGCTGGACTACATGAAGCAGCGGGTGCAGTTCGGCAAGCCCATCGCCTCGTTCCAGGCGATCCAGCACCGGGCGGTGAACCTTTACGTCCATATCGAGATGGCGCGCTCGGCCTTGCTGCGGGCCGCGGCGGCGATGGACGATCCTCATGCCGATGCGGCCAGCCGGGCCACCCATGTCTCGGCCGCGAAAAGCCGGGCGGGCGATGCCGCGCAGCTGGTGGTCAAGGAATGCATCCAGCTGCATGGCGCCATCGGCTATACCGAGGAATGCGACCTCAGCCTTTACGTCAACCGGGCGCTGGCGCTGGCGGCATGGCTCGGCAATCCGCGCGCCCATCGCGCGCGCTGGTTCGAATTGCACAACGCCGGGGGGCAAGCCAATGGCCATTGATTACAATGCGATGGACGAGCAGGATTTCCGCAGGATGCTGCGGGATTTCATCGCCGCCGAATGCCCGCCGCACCTGATCAACCAGGCCCGCCGCGTCAACTGGCACGAGGCGAGGGACTGGTTCCTGAAGCTGTCGGCCAAGGGCTGGCTGGCGCCCGCCTGGCCGGTCGAGCATGGCGGCATGGGCCTGAACGTCGAGAAGATGCTGGCCTATCACGACGAATTCGACAGCGCCGGCGTCGCCCGCCATCCCGACATCGGCATCGTCATGCTGGGGATGCTGCTGGTCCGCTTCGGCACCGAGGCGCAAAAGGCGCATTACCTGCCGCGCATCCTGGCGGGTCAGGATGTCTGGTGCCAGGGCTATTCCGAACCGGGCGCCGGCTCGGATCTTGCCAGCTTGCGCACCTCGGCGGTGCTGGACGGCGATCACTGGGTCATCAACGGGCAAAAGATCTGGACCACGCTGGCGCAGGATTCGACCGACATCTTCATCCTGGCGCGCACCGATCCCGCGGCCAAGAAGCAGCAGGGCATCAGCTTCTTCCTGGCGCGGATGGACACGCCCGGCATCACCGTGCGCCCGATCAAGACCCTGGCCGGCGATGCCGAGTTCTGCGAGGTCTTTCTCGACGACGTGCGGGTGCCCAGGGACAATATCGTCGGTGCGGTCAATGACGGCTGGACCATGGCCAAGGCGCTGCTGGGTTTCGAACGCCTGACCCATGGCAGCCCGAAATTCGCGCAGATGGCACTCTTGCGGCTCGAGACGATGGGCCGCGAGCTGGGCATTTTCGACGACCCGTCCTTTGCCGCGACATATACCCAGCTGGCGCTGGATGTGGCCGACCTGACCGCCACCTATGCCCGCTTTGCCGAGACGCTGAAGGGCGGCGGCGCGCTGGGGCCCGAGATCTCGATCCTCAAGCTCTGGGGGCCGGACCTCTACCAGCGCATCTCGGAATTCATGCTGGACGTGGCGCAGGAAAACGGCTCGGCCCTTGGCCCGACCCGGTTCGGCGGGGCCGAGGTGGACCCGCTTGGCTATTACTTCCTGTCGCGGCCGACCACGATCTACGGCGGCGCCAGCGAGATCCAGCGCAACATCCTGGCCAAGACCCTGCTGGGGATGCCCGGCTGACACCTTGCGCGAAGGCCGTGAAATGACCTGCCGGGGCCGCGTCCAAGGCCCTGCGAAGCCTGTAGAGGGAGGATTTGGATGCAGGACGTCATTCTGAGGCAGAGCCCTGCCGACCAGCAGCATTACCGCGCGACCGGCGTCTGGCCCGACGAGACCTTCGCTGACGTCCTGCGCGCCCGCACCGCCGCCCATCCCGACCGCGAGGCGGTGACGGACGGCAAGGCCCGGCTGACCTATCGCCAGCTGGAGGATGCGATCATCCGCGTCGCCGTCCTGCTGGCCCGCAGCGGCATCCGTCCCGGCGACATCGTGGCGGTGCAGCTGCCGAACTGGATCGAGTTCATCCCGGCCTATTTCGCCATCGAGCGCATCGGCGCCATCGGCGTGCCGGTCAGCATCGAGTTCCGCGCCCGCGAGGTCGATTACGTCCTGCGCACCACCGGGGCGCGCGGCATCATCACCTGCGCCGAATACAAGAAGTTCGACCATCAGGCGATGGTCCAGGCCCTGCGCAAGGATCTGCCCGAACTGACATTCCTGGGCGTGGTGCGGGGGCAGCCGACCGGGGACGCGGTGGCGCTGGACCCGGTGATCTCCGCCTCGGGCCGGCCCCAGGGCTTTGCCGAGGTCGGGACCGACCCGAACGCGATGATGCGGATGATGTTCACCTCGGGCACCACCGGCAGCCCCAAGGGGGTGACGCATAACCACAACACCTCGCTGTGGCCGGCGCGGATGCTGAACATGGACATGGAGGTGGGCGAGGACGACGTGATGCTCCTCTACCTGCCGCTGGCGCTGAACTGGGGCTATCTCTCGGTGCTGCAGACCGTGCTGGCGGGCTGCAAGCTGGTCATCATGGAGAAATTCGCCGCCGAGCCCGCGCTTCAGGTGATCGAGGCCGAGCGCGTGACCTATGTCGCCACCGCCCCGGCGTCCATCGTGGCCATGCTGAACGTGCCGGGGCAGGAGCGATACGACCTCTCCTCGCTGAAGACGGTGATCTCGGGCGGCACCTCCTGCCCGCTGGAAACCATCCGCGCCTTTCGCGCCCGCATCCAGGGCGACCTGATCGAGCTTTACGGCATGCTGGAATGCGGCGGCTATCATACCTATACCCGGCGCAGCGACGACCCGGAAAAGGTCGCGGGCTCGGTTGGCAAATGCGGCACCGAGATGCGGCTGCGCATCTCGCCCATCGGCGGCACCGGCGCGGTGCCGCAGGGCGAGCCGGGCGAGATCCAGAGCCAGGGCCCGGCCACGCAGATGGGCTATTACAAGCGCCCCGAGGCCAATGCCGAGGCCTTTACCGAGGACGGCTGGTTCCGCAGCGGCGACCTGGGCATGATCGACGCGGACGGCAACCTGCGCATCGTCGGGCGGCTGAAGGAGATGATCAACCGCGGCGGCAAGAAATACTATCCGCGCGAAGTCGAGGAGATCCTCTACACCCATCCGAAGGTGCTGCATTGCGCGGTGATCGGCCTGCCCGACGAACGGCTGGGCGAGTCGAACTGCCTTTGCCTGGTGCCGCGTCCGGGCGAGAGCGCCACGCTGCAGGAATTCGTGGATTTCCTCAAGAACGAGGTGGCGATCTACAAGCTGCCCGAACGGCTGGAGATCTTCGAGGAATTCCCGATGACGCCCACCGGCAAGTTCCAGCGCCATGAGCTGATCAAGCAGGTCGTCGCCCGCGACGGCTAGGCCAGGCGCATCCCATTGCAACCCGCGCCGGCGTTTGCCGGTGCCCGTCATGGAGACAATCCCGGACATGAAAATCCTTGTCCCCGTCAAACGTGTCGTCGATTTCAACGTCAAGGTCCGCGTCAAGGCGGACGGCTCGGGCGTCGATACCGCCAGCGTCAAGATGTCGATGAACCCCTTCGACGAGATCGCCGTCGAGGAAGCCATCCGCCTGAAGGAAGCCGGCAAGGCCGATCAGGTCATCGCCGTCTCCGTCGGCCCCGCGCAGGCGATGGAAACCATCCGCACCGCGCTGGCCATGGGCGCCGATCGCGGCATCCTGGTCAGGACCGACGAGGCGGTCGAGCCGCTGGGCGTCGCTCGCGTGCTGAAGGCGCTGGCCGAGAAGGAGGGCCCCGGCCTGGTCATCCTGGGCAAGCAGGCCATCGACGGCGACAACAACCAGACCGGCCAGATGCTGGCCGCCCTGCTGGGCTGGGCGCAGGGCACTTTCGCGTCCAGGGTCGAGATCGGGGACGGCGAAGTGACCGTCACGCGCGAGGTCGACGGCGGGCTTCAGACCGTGCGGCTGAAGACCCCCGCCATCGTCACCACCGACCTGCGGCTGAACGAGCCGCGCTATGCCAGCCTGCCGAACATCATGAAGGCCAAGAAGAAGCCGGTCGATGAGACGACGCCCGAGGCGCTTGGCGCGGACATCTCGCCGCGCCTCAGGGTGGTCAGGACCAGCGAGCCGGCGCAGCGGCAGGCGGGGATCAAACTCGGCTCGGTGCCCGAGCTGGTCGGCAAACTCAAGGAAGCGGGGGTTCTCTGATGGCCATTCTTCTGATCGCGGATCACGACAATTCCACCCTGTCCGATGCCACCGCCAAGGCGCTGACGGCCGCGGCCAGGATCGGCGGGCCGGTGCATGTGCTGGTCGCCGGCTCGGGCGCGCAGCCGGTGGCCGATGCCGCCGCCGCGCTGGCGGGCGTCGACAAGGTGCTGCTGGCCGATGCGCCGGCTTACGCCCATGCGCTGGCCGAGCCGCTGGCGGCGCTGATCGTCTCGCTGGCCGGTGGCTATGACGCCATCCTCGCCCCGGCCACCACCACCGGCAAGAACGTGCTGCCGCGGGTCGCGGCGCTGCTCGATACGGTGCAGGTCTCGGACGTGGTGGCGGTGCATGGGCCCAAGAGCTTCGAGCGCCCGATCTATGCCGGCAACGCGCTGCAAGTGGTCGAGGTGCTGTCGGCGAAGATCGTCGCCACCATCCGCACCACCGCCTTCGAGGCGGCGGGGCAGGGCGGCTCCGCCCCGGTCGAGCCGGTGGCGCCGGCCGACGATCCGGCCGTGTCCAGCTTCGTCGGCCAGGAGGTCGCGGTTTCCGAGCGCCCCGAGCTGACCGGCGCCAGGATCGTCGTGTCGGGCGGCCGCGCGCTCGGCTCCAGGGAAAAGTTCGACGAATTCATCCTGCCGCTGGCCGATGCCTTCGGCGGCGCGGCGGGCGCGTCGCGTGCGGCGGTCGACTCGGGCTATGCCCCGAACGACTGGCAGGTGGGCCAGACCGGCAAGGTGGTGGCGCCCGAGCTTTACGTGGCCGTCGGCATCTCGGGCGCGATCCAGCACCTGGCCGGGATGAAGGACAGCAAGATCATCGTCGCCATCAACAAGGACGAGGAGGCGCCGATCTTCCAGGTCGCCGACCTGGGCCTGGTGGGCGACCTGTTCAGCGTCCTGCCCGAACTGACCCAGGCCGTCGCGGCCGCGCGCGGCTGAGGCTGGAGGGGGAAGATGACCGACCAGCCCGCCGTCGACATCGAGGATCTGCGCAAGGCTATCGGCCGGGAAAGCTCGGCCTCGGAAATCGTGACGGTGCAGCATTGCCTTGCGCTGAACGCCACGCTGGACAAGGACGCGCCCCCGCCGCAGCCGGGGGACGCGGCGCCGCTTTCGATCCACTGGTGCCTTGCCCCGCCCACCGTGCCGATGCGCGCCATCGGCGCAGACGGCCACCCCGAGCGCGGCGGCTTCCTGCCCGCCGTGCCGCTGCCGCGCCGGATGTGGGCCGGGGGGCGGCTGGAGTTCCTGGACCCGATCCGCGTCGGCGACCGGGTCACGCGCCTGTCGCGGATCGAGGATGTCAGGCTGAAGCAGGGCAGCACCGGCCCGCTGTGCTTCGTGACCGTGTGGCACCAGGTCTCGACCCCGCGCGGCCCGGCGATCAACGAGCGCCAGGATATCGTCTATCGCGGCGCCGAGACCGGGGCCGCGTCCGCGAAACCGGCGGTCCCGCCGCCCGGCCCCAGAGCGGAATGGAGCCGCAGCGTCATGGCAGACCCGGTGCTGCTGTTTCGCTATTCCGCGCTGACCTTCAACGGCCATCGCATCCATTACGACCGCGCCTATGCGATGGGCGAAGAGGGCTATCCCGGCCTTGTCGTGCATGGGCCGCTGCAAGCCACGCTGCTGCTGACGCTGGCGGGCGAGCTGCGCGGGATGCCCAAGACCTTCGATTTCCGCGGCACCAGCCCGCTGTTCGACGGCGCCGCCCTTACCGTGAACGCCGCGCCCTCGGAAACCGGGCTGGAGCTGTGGATCGCGGGCGCCGACGGCCGCACCACCATGTCGGGAAGCGCGACATGGTAGAGGCGCTGTCCACGATCACCGCGCCGCTGTTCGTGCCCGCGTCTAGGCCCGAGCGGGTGGCCAAGGCGGCCGCCTCGGGCGCCGATGCCATCGTCATCGACCTGGAGGATGCCGTGGCGCCGGCCGACAAGCAGGCCGCGCGCGATGCGCTGGCGGGCCTTGCCCTGCCGGATATCCCGGTGATCCTGCGCCTCAACGCCATCGGCACGCCCTGGCACGAAGGCGACCTGGCGCTGGCCGCGCGGATCGGCCTTGCCGGGATCATGCTGCCGAAAAGCGAAGACGCGGCGCAGACCCAGGTGGCGCATCAGGCCGCGGGCCACGCCGTCCTGGCGTTGGTGGAAACCGCGCGCGGCATCGCCAACCTGCCCGCCATCGCCGCCGCGCCGGGCGTGGCGCGGCTGGTCTTCGGCTCGGTCGATTTCTCGGCCGACATCGGCTGCGCGCATGAGCCCGAGCCGCTGCTGCTGGCGCGCTTGCAGATGGTGCTGGCCTCGCGCGTCGCGGGGCTGGCCGCGCCCATCGACGGCGTGACGCTGGCCATCGAGGACGAGGCCGCCGTCGAGGCCGCCGTCGAGGCCGATGCGCGCCGCGCGGTGTCCCTGGGTTTTTCGGGCAAGCTTTGCATCCATCCGCGCCAGGTCGCGCCGGTGCTGCGCGGCTTCGCGCCCTCGGCGGCCGAGGTCGAATGGGCCGCCAGGGTCGTGGCCGCCGATCGGGGCGGCGCGGCGATGGTGGACGGGGCGATGATCGACCCGCCCGTGCGGATGCACGCCGAACAGATCCTGCGCCGGAGCGGCAGAAAAGACGGGGTGAACCATGTATGACATTCTGAAGGGCCTCCGCGTCATCGAGGGCTCGTCCTTCGTCGCCAGCCCGGTTTGCGGCCAGCACCTGCTGGGGCTGGGGGCCGAGGTCATCCGCTTCGACAATATCGGCGGCGGGCTGGATGCCAGCCGCTGGCCCATCGACGGGGCGGGCCGCAGCCTGTTCTGGGAAGGGCTGAACAAGGGCAAGAAATCCATCGCCATCGACCTGAACAGTCCCGCCGGGCGCGAACTGGCGACGCAGATCATCACCGCGCCGGGCGAGGATGCGGGGCTGTTCGTGACCAACTTCCCGGCCGCGGGCTTCCTGTCGCATGAACGGCTGGCGGCGCATCGCCCCGACCTGATCACCGCCCGCGTCATGGGCTGGGCCAGCGGCCGCAACGCGGTCGATTACACGATGAACGCGATCACCGGCCTGCCGCTGATCACCGGCCCCGAGGATCTGCCGCCCGACGTGCCGGTCAACCACGTCCTGCCCGCCTGGGATCTGATCACCGGCGCCTATGCCGCCTTCACCCTGATGGCGGCCGAGCGCAACCGCCGCCGGACCGGCCAGGGCGGCGAGATCCGCATCCCGCTGGTCGACATCGCCGCGACCACGCTGGGCCATCTGGGCCAGATCGCCGAGGTAACAGCGGACGGCCCGCCGCGCATCCGCAGTGGCAACGACCTTTTCGGCGCCTTCGGCTGCGACTTCTTCACCGCCGACGGCAAGCGGCTGATCCTGGTGGGCATCACCGCGCGGCAATGGAAGGGCGTGATCGAGACCTTCGGCATCGGGGCCGAGGTGGCGGCGCTGGAAGACCGGCTGGGCGTGTCCTTCGACCAGGAAGGCCCGCGCTTTCTCCACCGCAAGCCGCTGTTCGACATGGTGCAGAAGGTGATCGGCGCGATGAGCTATGCCAAGGCCGCCGCGCTGCTGAACGAAAAGGGCATCTGCTGGGAGACCTATCGCAGCCTTCAGGAATCCATGGCCGAGGAGCCCGGCTTCATCAGCGGCAACCCGGTCTTCAACCAGCAGACCCATCCGTCCGGCCCCAGCTACCCGACGGGCGGCGCCCCCGCGACCTTCCCGGCGCTGCCGCGCCATCCGGCCCCGCGCGCACCGCGCCTGGGCGAGCATACCGAAGAGATCCTGGCCGAGCTGCTGGACCTTCCCGCCCATGAAATCGCCCGGCTGCACGATCAGCGGATCGTCGCCGGCCCCGAGAGTTGAGGAAACCGCCATGTCCGACACCGCCGATCTTGCCGATCTTCTGGACCGCGCCGCCGCTGCCGTTGCCGCCATGCGCCTCTATCTCGACCGCGTGAAGGAGGGGGTAGCCGGCCGCGTCACCGTCGACGGCCGCCCGCAGGCCGCCCGCGTCGACCAACAGCAGCGCGCCGTCCACGGCTTTGCCTGGGCCGCCACCGTGGTCGAGGCGCTGGCCCAGACCGAATCCTGGGGCCGCCGCCTGCAAGCGGCCGGCACCCTGGGCGAGGCCGAGCGGCTGGTGATCGAGATCGGCTTCGGCGAATACCTCGCCCAGCTTCTGGGCGGCATCCCGATGGGGCCGAACGAGATGCTGCGCCCCGCCGACCTGGGGGTCTCAAACGATGCGCTGGCGCAGGACGCGGCGGTGGCCGGGTTCATCGCCGGGGGCAACACGCCCGCCAATCGCGCGCGGCTGGTCGAGCTGATCCAGTCGGGCGAGCAGGTCTCGGACGCGCTTGGCGACGCCGACCTGGACATGATCCGCGAAACCTACCGCCGCTTTGCCGAGGAGCGCATCGCCCCCTCGGCGCATCAATGGCATCTCGCGGATGTGCTGATCCCCGACGATATCGTGGCCGAAATGGCCGAGCTTGGCACCTTCGGCGTCTGCATCGACGAGGAATATGGCGGGCTCGGCATGGGCAAGCTGGCCATGTGCGTCGTGACCGAGGAACTGAGCCGCGGCTGGATCGCCGCCGGCTCGCTGGGCACCCGCTCGGAAATCGCGGGCGAGCTGATCCTTGGCGGCGGCACGCCCGAGCAGAAGGCGGAATGGCTGCCCAGGATCGCCTCGGGCGAGGTGCTGCCGACCGCGGTCTTCACCGAGCCCGACACCGGCTCGGACCTGGGCAGCCTGCGCACCCGCGCCAGCCGCGACGGCGAGGGCTGGGTGGTCAACGGCAACAAGACCTGGATCACCCATGCCGCGCGCAGCGACGTGATGACCATGCTGGTGCGCACCAACCCGGACAGCAAGAGCTATGACGGGCTGTCGATGCTGCTGGCGCCCAAGCCGCGCGGCACGGACGACAACCCCTTCCCGGCCGAGGGCATGACCGGGGGCGAGATCAAGGTGCTGGGCTATCGCGGGATGAAGGAATACGAGCTGCCCTTCGACGGCTTCCGCGTCCCGGCGGACGGCGTGCTGGGCGGCGAGGAGGGGCAGGGCTTCAAGCAGCTGATGCGCACCTTCGAGGGCGCGCGCATCCAGACCGCCGCCCGCGCGGTGGGCGTGGCGCGCTCGGCCTTCGAGCTGGGCTTGCGCTATGCGCTCGACCGCAAGCAGTTCGGCCGCGCCATCGCGGGCTTCCCGCGCATCTCGGACAAGCTGGCGATGATGCTGGTCGAGATCGTGCTGGCGCGCGAGCTGACCTATTTCTCGGCTCGCGAAAAGGACAAGGGCCGGCGCTGCGACATCGAGGCCGGCATGGCCAAGCTGCTGGCCGCCCGCGTCGCCTGGACCAATGCCGACGCGGCGCTGCAGATCCACGGCGGCAACGGCTATTCGATGGAGTTCGAGATCAGCCGCGTGCTGTGCGACGCGCGCATCCTGAACATCTTCGAAGGTGCCGCCGAAATCCAGGCACAGGTCGTCGGCAGGGGGCTGCTGGCGACGAGGAATTGACGATGCTGCCGCGCTCCTGCGGCGGCCGGATGGAGGACCAACTGATGATGAGGAAACTGATCGCCACGACCGCCCTTGGCGTCCTGGCATGCACCGCGCCCGCAATGGCGCAAGAGGAGATGACGCTGAAGCTGGCCCATATCGCGCCGGCGACGCATTACCTGTGGGAACAGGGCGCGAAGCCCTTTACCGAGGCGGTGACGGAAAGCACCGGGGGCCGCGTCCGCTTCGACGTCTACCCGGCCGGGCAATTGGGCAAGGATTACATCTCGATCCTGAATTCGGGCATTGCCGACGTGGTGTTCTTCGTGGCGAACTATGCGCCCGACAAGTTCCCGCTGACCTCGGTGGTCGAGCTGCCCTCGCCCTACAAGACCTCTTGCGAGGCGACGGCGCGGTTCTGGGACCTGGCGCAGGACGGCGGGCTGCTGAACGAACAGGAATACAAGCCCCAGGGCATCCATGTGCTGTTCGTCTCGTCGCTGCGCCCCTATACGGTGATGACCACCGGCAAGCAGGTGACTGGGCTTGGCGACGTCGCCGGGCTCAAGCTGCGCGCCAACGGGGCGGCGATGGACAAGGCGGTGCGGGCGCTTGGCGGCGTGCCGGTGCGCGTGCCCTCGCCCGAGGCCTATGACGCGCTGACCCGCGGCACGGTGGACGGCGGCGTCTATTCCTACCTCAGCCTGCCGGAGTTCAAGCTGGACCAGGTCTTCCACCACGCGGTCGACGGGGTGCAGATCGGCTCGCCCGGCATCGTCTTCGCCATGAGCGAACGCGGCTGGGAGCGGCTGCCCGAGGACGTGAAGGCGGCGATGACCGAGGCGGCGCTGCCCGCGCAAGAGGGGCTTTGCGCCTGGCAGGATGCCGAGGAAACCAAGGTCCGCGACAGGCTGGTGGCCGAGCAGGGCTTTACCGTGAACACGCTTTCGGCCGAAGAGGCCGCGCAGTGGAACGAGCGGCTGGCGACGGTCGCCAGCGTCTGGCTGGACGAGCTGAAGGCCGTGGGCAAGGACGGCGAGGCGCTGTTGCAGGCCTATATGGGCGATCCGGCCACGAACTGAGCCGGGCCGAGAGCCGCAGGAGAAGGCCGCGACCCGATGGTCGCGGCCTTTTTCCTTTGCCGGTCGCAAGCCGCGATCCCCGGCTT
>NZ_VCBQ01000119.1:0-13746 GCF_006386455.1 Paracoccus sp. FO-3
TTCCGCGCCAAGCCCCGCTAGGCTGGCAGGCAAGCTGCGGGCGAGCGGTGCCGGTTCGGGTGCCGTCCCTTCCGCGACCCGGCTTTTTCCCAGACCTGTCAGGAGGCACCCATGTCAGATCAAGGCAAACCCGAAAACATCAACGCCGTGCAATCCACCACCGGCGCCGGCGCGCCCGCGCCCAGCGACCGCAATTCGCTGACCATCGGCGCCGACGGCCCCATCCTGCTGCATGACGTGCATTTCCTGGAACAGATGGCGCATTTCAACCGCGAGAAGGTGCCCGAGCGCCAGCCCCATGCCAAGGGCGCCGGCGCCTTCGGCCTGTTCGAGACCACCGAGGACGTCTCGGCCTATACCCGCGCGGCGCTGTTCCAGAAGGGCGCCAAGACCGAGATGCTGGCGCGGTTCTCTACCGTCGCGGGCGAGATGGGCAGCCCCGACACCTGGCGCGACGTGCGCGGCTTCTCGCTGAAATTCTATACCGCCGAGGGCAACTACGACCTGGTGGGGAACAACACGCCGATCTTTTTCGTGCGCGATCCGATGAAGTTTCCCCATTTCATCCGCAGCCAGAAGCGGCTTGCCGATTCCGGCCTGCGCGACAACCACATGCAATGGGACTTCTGGACCAACAATCCCGAAAGCGCGCATCAGGTCACCTATCTGATGGGCGCGCGCGGGCTGCCCCGCACCTGGCGCAACATGAACGGCTATGGCTCGCATACCTATATGTGGGTGAATGCGGCGGGCGAGCGGTTCTGGGTCAAGTACCATTTCCACACCGAACAGGGCATGGCCTTCTTTACCAATGCCGAGGCCGCGGCCATGGCCGGCGCGGATGCCGATTTCCACCGCCGCGACCTTTTCGACGCCATCGCCCGCGGCGATCATCCCAGCTGGATCCTGTCGGTGCAGATCATGCCCTATGAGGACGCCAGGACCTATCGCATCAACCCGTTCGACCTGACCAAGACCTGGTCGCATGCCGATTATCCGCTGGTCCGCGTCGGCCGGATGGTGCTGAACCGCAACCCCGAGAACTTCTTTGCCCAGATCGAGCAGGCGGCCTTCTCGCCCGGCAATACGGTTCCGGGCATCGGCCTGTCGCCCGACAAGATGCTGCTGGGCCGCGCATTCGCCTATAACGACGCGCAAAGGAACCGCATCGGCACCAATTTCCACCAGCTGCCGGTGAACCAGCCCAAGGTGCCGGTGAACAGCTACATGTTCGACGGGCAGATGGCTTATCACCACAGCGGCAGCGCCCCGACCTATGCCCCGAACAGCGTCGGCCGCCCCTGGGCCGATGCGACAGGCCCGGTGCCCGAGGGATGGGAGGCCGACGGCGCCATGGTCCGCAGCGCCTATACGCTGCGCGCTGACGACGACGATTTCACCCAGCCGGGCACCCTTGTGCGCGAGGTCATGGACGATGCGCAGCGTGCCGCCCTGGTCGAGACGGTGGCCGGCAGCCTGCTGGGCGGGGTGCGCGAGCCGGTGCTGAGCCGCGCCTTCGACTATTGGAAAAGCATCGACCCCGAAACCGGCCGGCGCATCGAGCAAAAGGTGCGCGGCGGGGTCGCCACCAAGCCGGCCGAGGGCATGGGCGAGGGCTGATCGCACCGGGCCCGCCCGCGCCGCAACGGCGGGCGGGCCTTGCCGATGCCGGGTGCCCCCGACACCGATCTCCAGCTGCGGTTGCGGGGCGACCGGACCAGGCGGCGGCGTTCAGGCGGGCCAGCGTTCCGGGGTCTTCACGACCCGCCCGACCTGCGGTCCGAAGGGTTGCCGCCGGACAACCACGGGCGGGACCGCCCGGTCAGGACGTCGCCTCTTCATTGCCGGCCCCGCCTGCCAGGCAGTCCGCACCCAGTTCCGCCGGCGAGACGCAGCCGATCCCGGCCATGACCAGGTCGGTTTCCTGCCGCAGGATGGCAAGCGCCTTGCGCGCGCCCGCCTCGGCCCCGGCGGCGGTGCCGTAAAGCGTCGGTCGGCCGGCAAAGACGAAATTCGCGCCCAGGCACAAGGCGATGACCACATCCGAGCCGCGCCGGACGCCGCTGTCCAGGAACAGCGGATAATCCGGGCCGACCGCGCGCCGGATCGCCGGCAGCATGTCCAGTGCCGCGGGCGCCGCGTCCAGCGCCTTGCCGCCGTGGTTCGAGACCAGGATCGCATCCGCGCCAAGCGAGGCCGCGCGGCGGGCATCCTCGGGGTGCAGGATGCCCTTGACCACCAGCGGGCCGGGCCAGAGCGCGCGGCAGGTCTCCAGGTCGCGCCAGCACAGCGTGCCGCTGTCGCCCGGCACGAAGGCCTGGTCGAAGAAGAAGGCCGCCACGTCCGAGGCGCCGGCGCCCTTGGGGGCATAGGGCGCCCAGTTGCCCATCGTCTCCATCCCGCCGCCCAGCAGGAAGCGCAAGAACCATTCGGGGTGCAGCAGCACCTCTTTCGCCAGCCGCGGCCACAGCGCCGGGCCGGGCCGGAAGGGGACCGAGATGCGGTTGCGCAGGTGGCGTTCGCGCTTGGGCGTCACCGGCGTATCGACGGTCAGCACCAGCGCCGGGGTGCCGGCATCGGCGGCGCGGCGGATCTGGTCGCGGGTGATCGCCCGGTCGCGGGCCGGATAAAGCTGGAACCAGCCGTGATCCGGCGCGATGCGGGCGATCTCTTCCAGCGAGGCGCCGGCGGCGCCGGACAGGATGAAGGGAATGTCGGCCTCGCGCGCGGCGCGGGCCAGCATCCGGTCGGCATCGCGGCGAAACAGCTGCGCCGGGCCGGTGGGCGAGATGCCCAGGGGCATCGCGTAGTCGCGGCCCAGGATGCGCGTCGCCAGCGACCGGCGCGAGACGTCGCGCAGATAGCGCGGCACCAGCCGGTGGCGGGCGAATGCCTGCCGGTTGCGGTCCAGCCCCGCCTCGCCATCGACGCCGCCGGCGATGAAATCGAACAGGAAACCCGGCAGGTAGCGCCGCGCCGCCTGTTCGATCTCGTCGATGTTGACGGCGTGGCGGGTGCGGTCCATCCGCTATCCCGCGCTGTTGGTGGCGATCAGGATGCTCAGCATCCGCGCCATGTTCTCGCGGTCCTGCGGCGACAATGCGGCGATCAGCTCGCGCTCCAGCGCGGCATGGGCGGCCATGCTCTCATCGGTCAGGGCGATGCCCTTGCCGGTCAGCTCGACGATGACGCCGCGGCCGTCGCGCTTGTCGGCGCTGCGCTGCACCAGCCCGTCCTTTTCCAGCTTGCGCAGCAGGTTGGAAAGCCCGCCCGAAGAGATGACGATGGCGGCAAGCAGCTCGCTCGGCGTCATGCGATAGGGCGGGCCGCTGACGCGGATCGTGGCCAGGATGGCATAGGTCGGGAACTTCAGGCCGAATCGCGCCAGGTTGCGGTTCACCTTGTCGATGATGACCTCTTGCAGGTGCAGGACGCGGCCGACCACCGCCTTGCCGCTGCTGTCGATCTGCGGCACCTCGCGTCGCCATTGCCGCATGCCGCGGCCGATCCGGTCGTTTTCCCAGTATCTTATCGGTTCCTCGTCCAAGCTGTGCCCTTGCCGCTGAATGATGCGCATGCCCTTCGTCATTACCCCATCCGCGACGGCATTGGAATTGTATCTTTCAAGTGGCTTTCTGGTATCTTTACTGAAAGACATATGCCAGACTGGCAGAGTCGGTTCCTGTCGAGCGCCTGCGGCGACCGGCCAGAACAACCAGGCGGGGAGGTTTGCTTGTGTTCAGAAAATTCGCATTGACGACGACGGTCGCGGCGGCTGCCGCGCTTGGCCCGATCGCGGCCGCATCCGCGCAGGAGCTGGTCGTCGGCGCCTTCGGCGGCTCTTTCGCCGACAACGTCGAGACCTGCTATGTCCAGCCCTTTACCCAGGCCACCGGGGCCTCGGTGCTGCTGAAGCCGGCCAGTTCGGCGCAGCACGCGGCCTCGGTCAGGGCGACCGCCGGGCAGTCGGACATGGACGTGGTCTTTGCCGACGACGCCTTCGCGGTGCAGATGGCGAACGAAGGGCTGCTGGTGCCGCTGGACCGCGCGACGCTGGCGAATGCACCCGACATCATCGAGGGCGCCTGGGGCAAGGGCGACGCCTATGTCGCCGCCATGCTGGGCGCGACGACCATCGTCTACAACAAGGACACCGTGGCCACGCCGCCGAGTTCGTGGAACGACCTGTTCGATCCGAAATACGAAGGCCGGATCACCATCGGCGACGTCTCGGCCACCGCGGGCTGGCAATTCCTGGCCGCGCTGAACCAGATGGAGGGCGGCACGCTGCAAGACCCGGGCCCCGGCCTGGCCAAGATCAAGCCGCTGGCGCAATCGGCGGTGCTCTTGCACACCCAGGCCGACCAGGTGGTCTCGCTGTTCGAGCGGGGCGAGATCGACATCGCGGTCTGGTATCCCGACCGCGCCGGCGTGGCGATCAAGGGCGGGCTGCCGCTGGCCGTCGCCTATCCGCAGGAAGGCGCGGTGGGCATCCGCCCGACCATCTCGATCCCCAAGGGTGCCCAGCAGCAGGAGCTGGCGCTGAAATTCATCGACACCGTGCTGTCGGTCGAGGCGCAGAAATGCTTCTCGGAAGCGCAGGTGATCGGCCCGGTCAACAGCAAGGTGGTGCTGTCGGACGACCTGGCGACCATCCTGCCCAGTGCCGAGCAGGCCGGGCAGATGCTGTTCCTGGACCCGGCCGAGATGGCGGTGGTCATGCCCGACTGGACCCGCCGCTGGCAGCGCGAAGTGCTGCGCTGAGCCGATCCCGGCGGGTTTCCTGCCGGGACCGATCGCAACCCACCCAAAGCCCCGACGAGGTGAGATGAGCAACCTTTCCCTGCGCAACATCGTCAAGCGCTATGGCAAGACGGAAGTGGTCAGGAACGCCTCGTTCCAGATCGCCGAGGGCGAGTTCGTCTCGCTCCTCGGGCCTTCGGGCTGCGGCAAGACCACGATCCTGCGCATGGTCGCCGGCTTGCTGGAACCGACCGAGGGGCAGATTATGATCGGCGAGCGCGACGTGACGCGCCTGCCGCCCAACAGGCGCAACATCGGGCTGGTGTTCCAGTCCTATGCGCTGTTTCCNCATATGACGGTTTTCGAGAACGTCGCCTTCGGCCTGCGCCGCAAGGGCGAATCCGGCAAGCCGCTGGAAGAGCGGGTGAATGCCGCGCTGGAGATGGTCCGGCTGGGCGGCTATGGCGCGCGTTTCCCGCGCCAGCTTTCCGGCGGCCAGCAGCAGCGCGTCTCGATGGCCCGCGCCATCGCGCCCCGACCCAGCATCCTGCTGTTCGACGAGCCGCTGTCCAACCTCGACGCCAAGCTGCGCGACGAGATGCAGATCGAGCTGAAGCGGCTGCAGCAGGAACTGCGCATCACCACGCTGTTCGTCACCCATGACCAGGCCGAGGCGCTGAGCCTGTCGGATCGCGTCGGCGTCATGCATGGCGGCGTGATCCAGCAGTTGGACAGGCCCGAGGAGATCTATCACCGGCCGGCGAACGCCTTCGTCGCCAGCTTCATCGGCAAGCCGAACCGGCTGCAAGGCCGCATCGAGGCCGGCACCGTCGCGCTTGGCGCCGGTCTGGCGCTGCGCCCCGAGCGGCTGGACCTGCCCGAGGGCAGCGAGGCCGAGGTCTTTCTGCGGCAAGAGGCGATCCGCGTCCTGCGCACGCCCGAGCCCGGCGCGCTGGCGGGCACCGTGGCGCTGCGTGCCTTTTCAGGGCCGCAGGTGCAGCTGGTGGTGCGGCTGGCCCATGGCGCCGAGATCGTGGTCGAGGTGCCCTCGGCCGAGGATACCGCCAATCTCGCGCCGGGCGAGCCGGTGCATCTGGCGATCCGGCCGCGCGACATCATCGTGCTGCCGCAGGGGGCCGCGTCATGACCGGCCAGCGCAGTGCATGGCTGCTGATCGCGCCGCTTCTGCTGGTGCTGCTTTTGTCCTTCGTGGTGCCGCTGGTGCTGCTGCTGCCGACCAGCTTCCAGGAATACCAGCCGGGGCAGGGCATGGTCGCGGGCAGCTTCACCTGGGAAAACTACCTGCGCATCGCCACCGACGGCTATTACCGCGAGGTGGTGCTGCGCACGCTGGCGCTGGGGCTGGGCGTCACCGTGCTGTGCCTGCTGACCGGCTATCCGGTCGCCTATCTGATCGTGCGCGGCCATCCGCGCTGGCGGCTGCCGCTGACGCTTCTGGTGATCTTTCCGCTGATGCTGAACCTGGTGGTGCGCTCCTTCGGCTGGATCGTGCTGCTGACCAATCGCGGCGTGGTCAACAACCTGCTGATCGACCTGGGCCTGATCGAGCGGCCGCTGAAGCTGATGTTCAACATGACCGGCCTGCTGATCGGGCTGACCCATATCTACCTGCCCTTCATGGTGCTGATGCTGGTCGCCGCGCTGCAGAACGTGCCCCGCGACGTCGAGGCGGCGGCCGCGACGCTGGGCTCCAGCCGGACGCATGTGTTCTGGTCCGTCACCCTGCCGCTGACGGCGCCGGGCATCATCGGCGGCTCGATCCTGGTCTTCGTGCTGACCATCTCGGCGCTGGTCACGCCAAGGATGCTGGGCGGGCCGACCTATCAGGTGATGGCGACGCTGATCTATGACGAATACATGCAGCTTCTGGACTGGCCCAGCGGCTCGGCGCTGTCCTTTGCGCTGGCGGCCTCGACGCTGGTCATCATCTGGCTCTCCAGCCGCATGACCAGAAGATGGGCGGGCATGGCATGAGCGACATGAAACCCACCCTGCCCATTTCCATCGTCGCGCTGCTGGTCGTGGCCTTCCTGCAGGTGCCGGTCTTGGTGGTCGTGCTGACCTCGTTCAGCGAGACCTCCTACCTGACCATCCCGCCGCAGGGCTGGACGCTGAAATGGTTCGCCGAGGTGCTGAGCGATCCGGTCTATATCCGGGCGATCCGCAACAGCCTGATCCTGGCGGTCAGCTCGACGCTTCTGTCGCTGGTCCTGGGCGTCGCGGCGGCCTATGCGCTGTTTCGCAAGGCCATCCCCGGATCCGAGGCGATCACCGCACTGCTGATGGCGCCGCTGATCGTGCCCTCGGTGGTGATCGGGGTGGCGATGCTGCAATATGTGACGCTGGTCGGCCTGCGCGGCAGCTTCCTGGTGCTGATCGTCGCCCATGTCGTCATCACCGTGCCCTATATCCTGCGCTCGGCGCTGGCCAGCCTCTCGGGCCTCGACGTCTCGGTCGAAGAGGCGGCGCGGGTGCTGGGCGCGGACGGCTTCACCGCCTTCCGGCTGGTCACGCTGCCGCTGATCAAGCCCGGCCTGGTCGCCGGGGCGCTGTTCGCCTTCGTCACCTCGATGGAGAACGTGCCGGTCACGATCTTCCTGGCCAGCGCCAGGCAGACCACGCTGCCCATCCTGATCTTCAGCTCGGTCGAGATGGGGGTCAATCCGGGCGTCGCCGCCATCTCGACCCTGCTGATCGTCGCCACCGTGATCGTGCTGCTGCTGGCCGAGCGCTGGACCGGCTTTCACAAATTCGTCTGAAAGGACCAGCCATGCATCTGACCAGCAAGGGCTTTCCGCTGTTTCTGACCTTCGACCTCGATGCCGAGACGATGTGGACGGCGCGCGACCCGGCCTATGCCAGGCGCCCGATCCTGATGTCGCAGGGCGCCTATGGCTGGAAGGTCGGCACCGACCGCGTGCTGGACCTGCTGCGCCGCTACGGCCTGCGCAGTACCTTCTTCATCCCCGGCCTGGTCGTGGACCAGCGCCCGGCGCTGGTCGAGCGCATCCTGCAAGGCGGGCACGAGATCGCCCATCACAGCTATTCGCACCGCTGGATCCTGAACCTCAGCCATGAGGAAGAGCGCGAGGAGATGGAGCGCGGCTTCGAGGCGATCAGGCGCGCCACCGGGCAGGCGCCGCGCGGCTGGCGCTCGCCCGCGGCCGAACTCAGCGACATTTCCATGCAGCTGATGCTGGAACACGGCTTCGACTATTCCTCGAACTTCTTCGACGACGATTCGCCCTATCTGCACGAGGTGGACGGGCAGCGGACCCGGCTGGTCGAACTGCCATTCCGCTGGGTGCTGGATGACGCGCCCTTCTTCCAATATTCCATCGTGCTGCCGGGCCGGACCATGCAGGCGCCCTCGGCCCTGCTTGAGGCGTGGACGCTGGAGCTGGACATGCTGCATGCCGAGCGGCGGATGATGATGGTCGGCATGCATCCGCAGATCATCGGCCAGCCCTCGCGCCTGTGGGTGCTTGAGCAGCTGATCCGGCGCGCGCTGGACAAGGGCGACGTGTGGATGGGCCGCTGCGACGAGATGGTCGCCGACATGCGCCCGCGCCTGGAGGGCGCTGCGGCATGAGCGGGGCGCTGACCGGCCGCCGCATCCTGATCGCCGGCGGCGCGCAGGGCATCGGCCGGGCCACTGTCGCGCGCTTCCTGGCCGAGGGCGCCCGCGTCGCGGTGCTCGACCGCGACGGGGCGGCGCTGGATGGGTTGCAGGTGCCGGCCGCGGTGGCCGACATCACCGACAGCGCCGCGCTTGCGGCGGCGGTGACGCAGCTGGCCGGGGCGCTGGGCGGGCTGGACGGGCTGGTCAATTGCGCGGGCCTGGATCTGGTCGCGGCGCTGGAGCAGATCACCGACGAGGCCTGGGACCGGCTGATCGCCGTGAACCTGACCGGCGCGATGAAGCTGTGCCGGGCTGCGGTGCCGCATCTGCGGCAGGCGGGGGGCGGCACCATCGTCCACCTGTCCTCGGGCGCGGGTCTGGTGCCTTTGCGGCTGCGCAGCGGCTATGCCGCCTCCAAGGCGGGGTTGCAGATGTTCTCGAAATCGCTGGCGCTGGAGCTGGCGGACAGCGGCATCCGCGTGAACGTGGTCTGCCCCGGCGCCGTCGACACGCCGCTGCTGCGCAGTTCGATCGACCCGGCGGGCGATGCCGAGGCGCAGTTGCAGGCGGTGCGCGACCGCTATGCCCTGCGCCGCATCGCCGATCCGGCCGAGATCGCCGCGGCGATCCTGTGGCTGACGAGCGGCGAGTCCTCCTATGTCACCGGCGTTGCCCTGGCGGTCGATGGTGGCCGCACCTTTCATTGAGGCCGGCCATGACGGGATGCATGCGGTTCAGGGACAAGAATGTGCTGGTGACGGGCGGCGCGGCGGGCATCGGCGGCGGCATCGCCCGCCGCATGCTGGCCGAGGGCGCGCGGGTCGGGGTCATGGACCTCGACACCGCGCCGCTCGCCGCCGAGGCGGGCGGGCGGCTGCTGCTGGTCCAGGGCGATTGCACGGACGCCGCCGCCCTGGCCGGCTTCCACGACCGTTTCCTGGCCGAACTCGGCCCGGTGGACGTGCTGGTGAACAACCTGGGCCAAAGCGGCCGCGAGCGCAGCGCGCCCTTTTGCGACTCGCGCGAGGAGGTCTGGCGCTTCGTGCTGGAGATCTCGCTGGTCAGCGCCATGCGCATGGCCCGGCTGGTGGCGCCGGCGATGCGCGAGCGCGGTGCCGGGCGCATCGTCAACATGTCGAGCCTTGCCGCCTTTACCGGCGAGCCGGGGCTGGCCGATTACGCCGCCGCCAAGATGGGGGTGATCGGGCTGACCCGCGGCCTGGCCCGCGAACTGGCGCCGCATGGCGTGACGGTGAACGCGGTGGCGCCCGGCGCCATCCGCACCGCGGCGCATGACCGCGTGCCGGCGCAGGTGATCCAGCAGATCGTCGACAAGACCCCGGTCGGCTTCGTCGGCGCGGTCGAGGACGTGGCCGCCGCCGTCGCCTTCCTGGCCAGCGACGAGGCGCGCTTCATCACCGGCCAGACGGTGCTGGTCGATGGCGGCCATTGGATGATCTGAAAGGAGCCCGCGATGACCGAGATCGCCGACCTGAGCGCCGTTGACCTGGCCAAGGCCATCCGCCGCCGCGCCATCTCGCCCGTCGAGGCGACCGAGGCGGCGCTGGAGCGGATCGAGGCGCGCCGCGACCTCAACGCCTTCGTCACCGTCGCCGCCGATGCGGCGCGGGCCGAGGCGCGGGCGGCCGAGGCGGCGGTGATGCGCGGCGACGAATTGGGGCTGCTGCACGGCGTGCCCTATTCGGTCAAGGATCTGCTGGCCACGGCTGGCGTGCGCACCACCATGGGCTCGCGCCTGTTCGCAGAAAGCGTGCCGGCCGAGGATGCGGTCTCGGTCGCCCGCGCCCGCGCCGCCGGCGGCATCATGATTGGCAAGACCACGACGCCGGAATTCGGCCATGCCCAGACCGCCAGCTCGCCGCTGACCGGGTTGACGCTGAACCCGATCGACCCCGGCGTGACGGCGGGCGCGTCCAGCTCTGGCTCGGCGGTGGCGGTGGCGGCGGGCATGGGCCCCTTCTCCATCGGCACCGATGGCGGCGGCTCGATCCGTATCCCGGCCGCCTGCTGCGGTATCGTCGGCATGAAGCCGACGCTGGGCGTCATCCCGCATCTGGCGCTGCCCGACCTGTTCGCCGCCAATTCCTTTGCCGGGCCGATGGCGCGCACCGTGGCGGATGCGGCGCTGTTCTTTCAGGCCATGGCCGGCCCCGACCCCCGCGACCCCTATGGCCAGGCGGCCGTGCAGCTTTATCCCGACGACGGGCGCGGGCTCAGGGGGCTGCGCATCGGCTGGATCCCCACCGCCGGCGCGCGGGTCGAGCGCGAGACGGCCGAGATCACCCAGGCCGCCCTGCGCCGCATCGAGGCCGAGGGCGCCGTCGTCGAAGAGGCCGACCTGGATTTCCGCAGTTTCGAGCCGGTGTTCCTGACCCTGTTGCGGGTGGGGCTGGCCGCCCGCGCCGCCCCCGCCTTTGCCGGGCGCGAGGATCTGGTCGCCCCCTCGCTGGTCGAGACGGCGCGGCTGGGGCAGGGCTATTCCGCGGTGGATCTGGCCGAGGCCTCGGCGGCGCGGACGCGGCTGTTCCAGATGATGCAGGCGCATTTCGCGCGCTTCGACCTCCTGGTCTCGCCGGTGCTGACCGCGCCGCCGCTGGCCCTGGGTTATGACCCCATGGGCGAGATCGAGATCGACGGCCAGCCCGCCGGCACCATCCGCGGGGCCTGGTATCCGTTCACCTATCCGCAGAACCTGACCGGCCATCCGGCGATCTCGCTGCCCTGGGGGCGGACCCGCGCGGGGCTGCCGGTGGCCTTGCAGCTTTGCGCGCCCTGGTATCACGACCGGATGCTGCTGCGGCTGGCGGATACGGTGATGCGGCTGGCCTGAGGGGCGCGCCGGTCAGTCCAGCGTCCGGCGGAACCGCAGCAGGGCCAGCGTGCCCAGCACCGCCACCATGGCCGCGAGCGCGGCGAATTGCGGCGCGACATCGGCCCAGCCCGCGCCCTTCAGCATGATGCCGCGCACCAGCCGCAGCAGATGCGTCACCGGCAGCACCTCGCCCAGGGCCTGCGTCCAGCCCGGCATGCCGCGGAACGGGAACATGAACCCCGACAGCAGCACCGAGGGCAGGAAGATGAAGATCGCGATCTGCATCGCCTGCATCTGCGTGCGCGCCGCGGTCGAGATCAGATAGCCCAGCAGCACCAGCGCCAGCACGAACACCATCACCCCCGCCAGCAGCAGCCCCAGCGAACCCGCGAAAGGCACGTCGAAGATCGCCCAGGCCGCGCCCAGGATGACGAGGACTTGCACCGCGCCGACGGTCAGGAAGGGGGTGATCTTGCCGATCATGATCTCGGCCGGGGTGGCGGGCATGGCCAGCAGGTTCTCCATGGTGCCGCGCTCGATCTCGCGGGTCAGGGCCATGGCGGTCATCATCACCATGGTCATCTGCAGGATCACCCCCAGAAGGCCGGGGACGATGTTGTATTGCGTGACCGCCTCGGGGTTGTAGCGGCGATGGGCGACGATCTCGGGCGCGGCCCGCGCCGGCCCGGCCGGCAGGTCGCGGCGAAAGGCGCTTTCGGCGATGCCGGGAAGCGCGGCGACGGCGCCGCTGGTCGCCGAGGGGTCCGAGCCGTCCGCCTCGACCAGGATCTGCGGCCGGTCGCCGCGTTCCATCCGCCGGCCGAAATCGGCGGGCACGGTCACGACAAAGGCAACCTCGCCGCGGGTCATCAGCCGCTCGGCCTGGTCGGCGGTGGCAAGGGGGTGGGTGATGCGATAGTAGCCGCTGTTCTCCAGCGCCGCGGCAAAGCTGCGGCCGAACCGATCCTGCACCGGCGCGACCAGGGCCGTGGGCATGTCGCGCGGATCGCTGTTGATCGCATAGCCGAACAGCAGAAGCTGCATGATCGGCACCCCCAGCATCATGGCGAAGGTCACGCGGTCGCGGCGCATCTGGATGAACTCCTTGCGCAGCAGCGCCCGCAGCCGTGTCGGCGAAAAGCTCATCGCATGTTGTCCTGGGACTGTTCCATCAGCCGGATGAACACGTCTTCGAGGCTGGTCTCGACCGGCCGGCCGGCGACGCCCTCGGCCGCCAGCGCCGCCATGAGCCGGTCGCGGTCGGTGCCGGTCACGTGCAGCGCGGTGCCGAAGGGCTCGACCTGCTCGACGCCCGGCGCCCGGCGCAGGCGCTCGGCCAGCTCGCCCGGCCGGGGGGACTGCACGCCCAGCGTGACCAGCCGCGCGCCCGCGATCACCTCGGCCACGGTGCCCGAGACCACCAGCCGGCCATAGGCGATGTAGTTGATGCGGTGGCAACGCTCGGCCTCGTCCATGTAATGGGTCGAGACCAGGACGGTCATGCCCCCCAGCGCGCGGGCGTGGATCTCGTCCCAGAACTGCCGCCGGGCCTTGGGATCGACCCCGGCGGTCGGCTCGTCCAGCAGCAGCAGGCGGGGCTGGTGCATGATGCAGGCCGCCAGCGCCAGCCGCTGCTTCCAGCCGCCCGAGAGGCTGCCGGCCAGCTGGGTCTTGCGCGAGGTCAGGCCCAGATCCTCCAGCGTGTCGCGCACGGCCTGCCGCGGCAGGCCGTAGAGCCCGGCGACGAAGGCCAGGTTCTCTTCGATCGACAGATCCTCGTAGAAGGAAAATTTCTGCGTCATGTAGCCGACCTGCCGGCGGATCGCGCGCTGCTGGCGGCGCACGTCCAGGCCCAGCACGCTGCCGCTGCCCGCGTCGGGCGTCAGCAAGCCGCAGATCATGCGGATGCAGGTGGTCTTGCCCGAGCCGTTCGGGCCCAGGAAGCCGGCGATCTCGCCCTCGGCCACCCGCAGCGCGACATCGTCCACCACCGTCCTGCCGCCGAAGGATTTCGTCAGCCCGGTCACGTCGATGGCGGTGGCCTGGGTCATGGCGCCTTCCAGAGCTCGACGATCTGGCCGGGCTTCAGCGGGCTGCCCGGATCGGGGCGGGCCTCGACCAGGTAGACCAGCTTCTGCCGCGCGTCGCGGGCATAAAGGACGGGCGGGGTGAACTCGGCCTCGTCGGCGATGAACGAGACGGTGGCGCCGGCCGGCGCGCAGCCGTCGCAGCCGACCGTCAGCCTCGTTCCCAGCGAAAGCGCGGCCAGATCGGCTTCGGCCACATAGAAGCGCAGCTTGACCGCGCCGTCCGGCAGATAGGCCAGCACCGGCGCCGAGGGGCCGGCGATCTCGCCCGGATGCCGCAGGATGTCGGTGACGATGCCCGGCGCGGGGGCGGTCAGCCGGCGCTGTTGCAGCTGCCATTCCATCGCCTGTCGGTCGGCTTCGGCCTGGGCCAGGGCGGCGCGGGCGGCGGCGATGGCATCGGGGCGGGCGGGCAGGCGGGCGACGGCCAGCCGCGCCTC